>NZ_JBLXXR010000006.1:0-90082 GCF_048513535.1 Rothia sp. CCM 9416
GATTGCCGCACTCCGGCTCGGGAGGCTATCACGGAGGTACTAGCCGGTTCTGAAGAATGTTCGGTAATGCTCCAGATAATTTTTAGGTAGTTTTGGGTGCTCTCAGAAAGGTCAGCTAAAGACATGTTCTCTAGTTTAAGGCCTCTGGCCCCCCATAAACCTTTAGGCCCTGCCTTGCTTCTATTTTCACCGGAGAGATTTTCTGTATAGTCTGGTCAGGGGTGGGCGGCTAAAGAGGCCATGAACCTTGCTGGCATAGCTAGTGGCTGGGGCCAGCTGATAGGGGGCCTACCCTGTGGCAAGGCGATGCACCCGGTGCAAGAACCTGACCTGAGAGACGGAGATAGAGTGATAGACAGCATTAAAGATATGAAAACCCTGCCCTTGCGGCAGTCTGACTGGCGGAAAGAGCCGGGGGTCCACTACCTGGTGGCCCTTGACGTGGATGGGACCTTGGTTAACCACGATGGGAAGATGAGTGAAGCCGTCAAAGAAGCGACCAGACAGGTAGCTGAGGCCGGGCACCATGTAGTGATCTCCACCGGCCGCTCCCTAGGCGCTACCCTGCCTATTGCTCAGCTCATAGGCCTTGATAGGGGTTATACCGTATGCTCCAATGGGGCTGTTACTGTGAGCATAGATCCAGGGGCAGAGGGGGGCTATCGGGTCGTTAACAAGGTCAGTTTTGATCCTTCCTCAGCCATTACAACCATCAAGGAGCGTCTGCCTCAGGCATCTTTGGCTTTGGAGGCCCCCGACGGCACCGTTTATGCTACTGATAATTTTGAAGACTGGTCCTTTGGGGTTAAGACCACTAAAGTAAGCCGTACCCAGATGGCCGCTATGGACTCAGCGGTGCGCGTAGTTGTTTGTTCACCTGAGGACACTCCCGCCGATTTTAAGGAAGTCATTAGCAACCTGGGCCTCAGCGGGGTCAATTACGCTGTAGGTTGGAGCGCCTGGCTAGATATCTCTCCAGAAGATGTCTCTAAGGCAACAGCCCTCGAAGAGATCAGGCAAGGATTGGGCGTCAAGCCAGAGCACACCATCGCTATTGGCGACGGCCTCAACGACCGCGAAATGATTCAATGGGCTGCCCGTGGTGTGGCTATGGGTCAGGCCCTGCCAGAGGTCGCGGAGCTCGCTACAGATGTGACTTTATCGGTCTATGACGATGGCGTGGTGCCTATCATCCGGGAGCTACTCTAAGAGAGAAAATGCAGTGCTTTACCCGGAGCATACGGTGGAACCATGACCCTCAAAAGTGGGTAAAACTGTCCAGAAGAAAAAGTCGGTTGACCTGACAAGCTAGGTCGTTCTAGCGTCTGGGCCGCTGGTGGGTTCCCTGCGGGGCACGGTTGAGTTCATCCATGAGCTCGGCAAGCAGTACGCGGGAGGCCAACTCCTCATGCCAGTAGGCCCTGACCAGGGTCTTACTGACCGCCTGGGAACTGATACCGAGCGCTGCCGCTACTGCCTTCTGCTGGCCACGTACCCCGGGCACAATCAGGTCAAGAACACGCCACTCTGCTTCGGTGCGGGCCGCTGCCACCCGGTAGAGCAGACGCAGGAGGCCGGTTACCCGGTCGGCGCGGACGGCGGAATCACCGGCGGCGTGCAGACAAATACCGCGCGGTGGTGCACCGGTCTGTGCCTGCTCAACGGCTGACCGCGACAGGCTCAAAGCGGGCCCCGAACACTCCGGGGTACTTACCGCCCCCAGGGCGGCGGCAAACCGGGGCTGGGCTAGCTCACCGACACCAATACCCACCCAAAAACTCGCCTGACGCGCCCCCAAGAGGGCAGCGGCTAGAGAATCCTCGCTGGTGGCAAATGCGCCCTGTAGCTCATCCGGGTAGGTCTGAGTAAACGCTACTGCCGGGTGCAACTGATCAAGGCGGGACTCCAAGGCGGCCAAGTCAGCATGTTTCGAACGTGCAATAAAGGTCAGTACAAACACAATTCTAAGTATGCCCTACTGACAGCCCTATAGGGGGTTAGTTTTTGTCCCAAAAAAGGGTTTCAGCATCCACTCCGGCAAGAAAGAGTTCTTCTTCTAGCGGCCGCCGGCACTCTATCGGCAGGCAAATGCTGCTACAGGTCAGATCATAGCCCATATAGGCGACCATCCGATCAAAACCGGTTCGCTCCCGCGCCAGTTCGCGGCACAGACGGACTATCTGTTTAAGGTCAGGGGCAGAGCCAAAGACCCAGAAGGAGGTATTACTGGTCAGCTGGAAAAGCCCGAGCGGCTGATTACCGCCAGGGGTTTCCCGCACCCTCACCCAACCACCGGCAGGGTCTGGCTCACCGCCCCCCTCGTAGGGGGCAAGCGGGTCAATAGACCAAGCTCTAGAGCGTTCTAGCCAATCTGGTAGCTGGGGCATATAGAGGGTGTCATCGCAGCCTGCACCCCAGCTCGCGGCATTGAAAGCCCTAGCGTACATGGCAGACCAGAACTCACTACTGGCGCAATCCACGCCCACACTGTTGAGCTGGTCAGCCTTGCTGGGAAGATCGAACTGTTCGGCGGCGACGCTAAAGTTTTCGGGATTGGTCATAGAGAGATCAGCCAGGTAGGCCTGGTCCCAATAGGTGGGCCTGGTCCTGTAGCCTTGCTCGATGAGGCGCTCGTTAATGCGGTGCAGGTAGCGGGCTTCCCCCAGGGCCACGGTCTGACCCTCGAAGTGGAAGATGTAGGGGCCGCGTTTACGGCTGGTGGGTTTGAGGTTCACGTTAACTCCCGGTGGATGAGAAATCGGTCGTAGAAGCAGGCGGCGGAAGCGCAGGCAGGGATTGGGCAGCCTGTTCAAGTCGAATGAAAGCGCCGAGCTGGGCCAGGGATTCTGGGCTGGCAGGTAAGAAGTCGGTAAAACGGTCGGAGCAGACCACCACAGCCGCCCACATGCCACGGGACAGAGCGACATTCAACCTATTGGGCGAGAGCAGGAAGTCTGTTCCGCGGGGGCTATCCCCGGCACTGGATGCTGCCATCGACATAATCACCACAGGTGCCTCCTGGCCTTGGAACTTATCGACTGTACCCACACGGACACCCTTGCCTTCTGCGTCAGTTAATCCTGACTCAACCAGAGCAGAACGAATCATATCTACCTGTGCGTTGTAGGCGGCAACAACAATGATGTCCTCGGGTTCTAAGGGGCCTGCCTGCTCTGGTTTCTGACGGTTAGGGGTCCACATCTGCCCCATAAAACTTCGCGCCAGAGAAATAACTTCGGCTGTTTCCTCGGGCGAGAAAGTGGAGTTTCCGCTGTGTTCCACAGTGCGCAGGTAGACTCCAGGTGCCCAACCGTCCAGGTGACGCTGTTCCCCCACGGGTGCAGAAATCAGCTTACCCTCGTAGGAAAGTTCAGATACCGGGGCGCAGAGAGCCGGGTGCATGCGCCAGCTCATATCCAAGAAATAACCGAACTCAGCAGGTAACACGGACCGGCCTGCAGAGAGCCAGCCCAGGGCTGACTCGTCCACGGGGTAGGGGTGGGCACCCTGGGTCACCTGGGGGAGCTGGGCAGGGTCCCCCAGGAGCAAAAGGTTCTTAGCGGACCGGGCCACCGCCAGGGTATTGGCCAGTGAGTACTGGCCGGCTTCATCAATGACCAGCAGGTCAAGACTTTCCCCACGGAACTTACGGTCGGAGGCAAAGTCCCAGGCTGTGCCGCCAAAAATTCGGCCTCCGGGTTCGTCCATAAACCGAGTGACGTCCGCATTACTGACCTCCCGCCAGGGAAAGTCGGGGGTCTGGCTCTTACCCGCACCCTTGGCTACCGCATCGGGGTCAACCTGACCATTCTTGATACAGCCCAGGAGCATGTTCTCTACCACCGCGTGGGACTGGGCCACAATGCCCACCTTCCAGCCGGAGTCCACCAGCCTGCCGATCACATGTGACCCCACAAAGGTCTTACCCGAACCGGGCGGTCCCTGCACCGCCAGATAGGACCGCTTAAGCCGGCTCACTGCCCGGTAGATAGCCTGCGCCCCCGCCAGAGAGCCGTGGCTCTCCACGAACTCACTGGGCTGAGGTAGCTCACCACCGCCGGTCAGGCGGGGTGGGGTCCGCAGGATCAGGTCGGTACCCGCTGACTGCGGTAGCTCGGGCAAAGACCGTGCAGTCCGCAAGGCAAGCTCAGCTAGCGACTGCTCCTGAGCACGTGTAGGAATAGGCTGGCCAGGAGTAATCGCCAAGGGAAGCTGAGCATAAGGACTGGCAGCTTCCTCCCCAAAACCCCGTAGGGTTTCCCGTACCGTCAGCTTTACCAGGTGCGGCTGACCGGCCTGTTCCTCGGGAATTTCCGCAAGCTCCACAATCTCGGTATTAAATGCTCCCGCCCGTTCTGGCTCAACCGGCAGAACCCCCTCATGCAGAGCCGCATAGGTCAGAGCCTGCTGACGAGCCTCCACCTCCAGGAAAGGGGGAAAGGGACGCGCGTACATAGCAAACAGGTTACTGTTGCCCACCTTGACCGAAGACCCCGGAGCCAACCTTGCCACCCCGCTGAGCACACGCGAAACCGACCTGGCACCTTCGGGCTTATGCCAGTCACTCACGACAGACAGCCTGCCCAGCAGAAGAATGTCTCGGGTATCTTCCCAATCCTCCAGCGGGGCCGTGAGCCGGTTAAAGTGATCCCACCAAAACTGGCGGCGCTCGCGGCGGTGGTAGCCGGTCGCGGCGGCCACCATCGCGATAGCTTGCCTGGTGCCCTCTAACTGGGTGCCTTCTACCTGGCCCCCAGAATCAACAGCCTGTACAAACCGGCGGAGTTCGCGCTCTTCTGCGCTTTCATCTTCAGCTCGCCCAGCCTGCACCAGGAGGTCATTAACATCAACCAGGGGAGCAGGTTGGGCTATCTCCTGATCAACGGAGCGGCCCGCCAGTCCAAGGAGCCAGGCCCGCAACTGGAGTAGAGAGAGGCCGGTGCGGTAGGAATCACGAGACAGAGCGGCCTCCATCGCTGATACCCGCTCAACCTGACCATCGGCCTGCGCCTGACAGTAGTCGGCATAGACGGTAGCGGGTATGTCGAGTTTCTCTTCTAGTCCGCTCAGGTAGAGCGGTTCCAGCGCTGCCAGGTCGGATGTCCCGGTGCTGACCCGCATAGCCCGCCGCATGACCTCGGACAGATCCACCAGCACGTTCTCCCGTTGGAGGTCGGTCAGGTAAGCCTCCCCGGAACCGTGCAGGGACACGAGTTCTTGGAGGGTAGCCAAGGTAGAAGCGCCAAAATAGTAGACCCTCAGCCCGGGGTGGAGCTGACGCTGGTGGTGAATCATGCTGAGGGCATCGGTCAGCAGACGGTTTTCCGCTGACCTGCTCTGCGCCCAGAAATGGCTAAAACTGGGTTGCTCACCGGGATCTTCTGGCAGATGAACTGCCGCAAAAGAATAGGTGAGCCCCCACATCAGCACCGGGTTTGTAGCCTGCTCGTCGCGCCAGAAAGGATCGCTACGGAGGGATATAAAGAGATCTCCTGCGCTGGCACGGGGAAGCAGCCGCAGAGCCTGGCGAGGGAGAAGCTTGTAGGTGACCTCATCTTCGACACCATTACGGCGGAAAGTGGCTCGACCATCGGGTTGGGCTACCCCCGTTTGAAGAGCCGCCTGCTCCGCATAGCGGCGCACAAAGCCGGGGAGCTGCTTATTGCCGGCCAAAGTCGCCAGCTCATCGATGGTGGTGATACCGCACCTCTCATAGATGGCTTGCCGAGTGCGGGGGTTCATACCGGCGGTCAGGAGCATATCTCGGTGAAGACGCACCATTTCTAAGCAAATATCGCACCGCCCGCACCGGCTCAGAGCTGGCCCCAACCCTTGAGTCTGCCAGCTCACCGGAGCCTGGCCCTCTAGTCGATGGGCGGCGGTGAGGGACTGAAAGCGCTCTCGCTTCTCCTCAAAGACAGGGGTTATAGTTGCCAGCTCGTGCAGAGATTCAACACCGTTGCCCAGAATCAAGGAAACCTGAGGGTCAAGGCTTATACCCTCACGGTGGAGCTGGTCTGCATAGGCAGCTAGCTGAAGGAGGGCGGGCACACGGGCAGTACGAGCCAGTTTGCTATCAACTACACGATAGGTACCGTTTTCTTGTTTAACCAGAAAGTCTGCTCGCCCGTGGAACTCCCCATCAAAGAAAGAAGCCTGGAAGACCACATCTGCACCTGCATGCAGGGCCATGAGGGTCTCATCTCGCTTGGCCTGCAGATCTTGCCTGCTGTAGCTGGTAGGTGGCTCAACCTGATAGACACCGCTCCCTGTCAGCTCGTTCCAGGGGCCATACTGGTTAAGGAAGTCTGCCAGCACTCTTTCTTCATGGGCTTGGCCAAGGGCGGCGGCGCGGGATCGCTGTATATTTTCGCTTATCTCTATACGGGGAAGCCGGCCAAGTGCCTGATCGAGAGCGTAGAGAGTAGCAAACTGGCATTGGGCAGATAGAACTATATCTGTGGCTGAGTAGATGAGGTCTTGCCCGACAGGTTCAAGCCGCGCCTCTTGCTCTGCATAGGTAGTTTCTGAGTCAATAAAGAACATCTTGCTCCTTGGGTTTCCTGTACCCAAGGCTAGCAAGGGTGGCTGACAGTTTAAGCGTCTGGGTGCCATCAAAAGGTTCGGACCAATGCTATAAACATGGAACACTTGTTCTAATAATTTACTAATTGGTATCGAACATAAACTTAGAGACAATAACTCCTTTTATCAAACGGGATAAACACGTAATCCCTTGAATGGCTATGTCCTGCGCCACGAATCAATGCTTTCGGGCACCCTGTGGGTTGAATTGGGGGTGCCTTTATTTTGTTAAGCAGTTGTTGAAGGGGGAAATATTGATTGTGCGGAGCTTCGATGTTCTCGCATGTCAAGGGCTTATTGGCCTGCTTGAGAGGTGAGGTTTTGTATAGTCGCCACGCGGAAGTAGCTTTAATTTTTTGGTTAATTACCGTCTGCCAGGAATATATGTATAACTGCAGATTATTAGGCCCTGAAAAGGCAAAATACTCTCCAGGAGTCTTCTTCTGCGATTGGGGAGCTCTGAATGATTATGGTTCTAGACTCAAAAAATCATGTGAAAAGAGTAAAAATCAGGTCACGATTCTATAAAGTTGTGTTCAGAAAATTTATCTGCTCACTCATTGCACAAGAAAAAGGAGCCAGCATGAAGAGTCTTCTTAAAACTGCACGCGCAGTTCGGCCCACTCGTCGACAGGCTGCAATCCTTACTCTCTCCGGCCTGGCTGCCGGCTCTGCCATGACTTCTGCCTCAGCCGCTGCTTCAGATATCCGTAGAGTATCTCACGACCGGCTTGCTGCCGATCAGCAGACCCTACTCGACCTTATTAACGCCTACCGTGCCCAGTATGGGCTAGCTCCGGTTAAGCACTCGGCGACCGTGGCAGGAGTTATGGAAGGCGAGGCAATCCGCCAGTTCAAAGCGGGTTACTTCTCCCACGGTACCGAATTTATTTACAATGCTAAGGTTCAGGGCTATAGCTTCGTTCGTGAGGTTATTGCCCTCTCCTACAATGACGACCTCAACCAGCTCCTGAACTTCTGGAAGAGCTCTCCCCCTCACCGCGCTGCCATCCTATCCCCCTACGCAAACGTCATCGGTATTGGCTTCTGCTACGGCTACGGCAGCTCACTGCCTTGGCGTGTACTGGGCAATGTGGGTATCTACCGCTACGAATCAGGCCGCGGCCCCAACGACTACGTTTCTACCATCACCGCCGCTGAACCGGTAGGGCCAGTACCCGAACCGACTGAAGACAGTAGCTTGGTTAAGGGTGTCATTGGGCAGTACTACTACCAGCACGGTGGGGAAGGTGCTTTTGGGCAACCGCTAGGTGAGCAGTTCGGTTCAGTAGGTGGGGGCCTCATTCAGAACTTCTCCAAGCACCAAACCATCTACTGGTCCCCCCAGTACGGAGCCCAGCACGTCTACTGGCCCGGTGCGATTGGTAATAAGTTTGCCCGCAACCGGTACGAATTTAACTGGGGCTACCCCATGAACTCTGAGTACAGCTACATGGGCAGTATGCGTCAAGATTTTGCGCGCGGAGGTTACGTGACTTCTGTCTACTGGACCCCGCGTACAGGAGCACGTGCAATTGCTGGTCGGGGGGCAATCTCTCGTCGTTGGTATGCCATGGGCGGCCCTAGCGTTTTAGGTTTCCCTGTTACCGACGAGACTCGCTGGGCCGATGGGGTAGTTCGCGTCACCTTTGAAAGCGGTACTACCATCAACTGGACCTGGCGCAGCGGAACCTGGGTGAGCTAAGACCGGAACGGCCAAGGAATAAAACCCGCACCTAGACAAGTAGGTGCGGGTTTTTGTCTAGCGGTCGGTGAGTGTAGCGGCAAATCGGTCTATCGTGCTCTTAGCGGCTCTTGTATCGTCAAGATCGTTCATGATGACGGAGAAGACCAGCACCCGCCCTGAGCCGGTGACGGTGTAACCGGTGAGTGAGAGCACGCTGTTGAGTGTGCCCGTCTTTGCTCTCACCAGGCCGCGGCCGGCGACCTCATCGGCATCGTTGAACCGGGTAGCCAGGCCTAGCGTTCCGCTATAGCCTGCAACGGGGAGCCCTTCAAGGGCAAGGCGTTCGGAAGCGCTACCTATGACCGCCCGCAGGGCTAGCTGGGTGAGCAGGTCGCTGCTGACCCGGTTATTCATGGAGAGGCCGCTGATATCTTTTTGGGTGTATGAGGTGGGTAAACCAGCTTCAGCCAGAATAGTTCTAACGGCATCAATGGCACCTCGGGTAGAGCCGTCACCGCCTGTGACTACCGAGAGATTACGGCCCAGGTTTTCAGCCAGGCTGTTATCCGATTCCAGCATCATATGCGCTGACTGCTCAGCTAGGGTAGCTGATTCCACCGCTGCCAATTCTGTTCCTTGAAGGTGTTCCTCGGTGGTGAACCCGGCCGTAAAGCTCAGCCCTTCTGCCTGGCCCAGCCGGTTCAGGGCTGCTATGAAGCTCTGGTGGACCTCTGCGGGGGCATTCTTGGGGCGGTTGGTGCTGGCGGCTGAGCCGTCTGCTGTGGGGGAGTAGTGGGAGTAAAAAGCCAGGGGTGTCACGGCACTGATAAAACCTGACTCAATATCCTCTTGGGCCCACTCACTGTTAAAGGAGTCCCCAGCAAAGACCCCTATATCAAGGTTGACAGCCAAGCTCTGCTTGGTGGTTCCTTGAGCCTTGAGGGCATCGATAGTGCGCTGGGCGAGAGTCTCAATGCCGGCGTGACCGACAACAGCGGTTGGGGTTGATTCGCCGGGAACCAGGAGACTGTCACCGCCGGAGACCAGTGTTAGGGTAGCGGGGTCGTTGAGCTCAACAGAGGTTTTGAGGCGAGCTTGGGGCGCGGTTGCCAGGACGGCATAGTCCACCAGGAGCTTCATATTCGATGCGGGGATACGAGATGCATGGGCATCGCGACTGTAGAGTACCTGCCCACTTTCGGCATCAACTACCTGGGCTGAGACTGTTCCTTGGCCTAACGAACCCAGAACCTGGTCAATATCGGCCTTTAGAGTCGCAGTATCTACGGGGGTGCCAGCCGATACCGCTTCAAGAGCGGGTTGGGTGCTCTCAAGGGTGGGGGCTAGGGCCTGCTGCTGAAGACGGTCAGCCTCCTGCCAGCGGGGGAGCGCCCACATGCCCGCTGCGCTGCAACCGGCAATCAGCATACCGGTCAGTGCCCAAGCCAGAAGCGGGCGTTGGCGAGAAGCAGTCATATAACCTCCGTATGTATCGGTCCCTTAGCGCAGATGCGTGTCCTCTATATAGGTTATATGTAGCGGGCGTAAGCTACCGGCTGGCTTGCCCGGCCTGCTATGACAAACCGTTCCCGCGTAATACGGGTGACACCAGCGCGCCTATCAGGGGAAAAACACTGAGCATGCCTGTTCTCGGATAGACTAATAAGCTGGACCGGCCGCTCTTATGCGGACCTTTGTACACCACTCAACCAGGAGGTTCCCCTTGGAACTCGATGTCACTATTGAAATTAACCGTGGTTCCCGCGTCAAGTACGAAATTGACCACGAAACCGGCCGTCTGCGTCTGGACCGCGTACTGTTCACCTCCATGCAGTACCCCACCGCCTACGGCTACTTTGAGAACACCCTCGGTGAAGACGGCGACCCGCTGGATGCCATGGTCATTCTCGATGTTGACCTTGTTCCCGGCGTACTGGTTGAAGCACGCCCCATCGGTGTCTTCCGTATGACCGACGAGGCCGGTGGCGACGATAAGGTTCTGTGTGTACCCGCTGACAAGCGCTATGACCATATTCAGGAAGTCGGCGATGTTGCCGACCAGCTCAAGGACGAAATCAAGCACTTCTTTGAGCGCTACAAGGACCTGGAACCCGGCAAGTGGGTTAAGGGTGAGGGCTGGGAAGACCGTGCCTTTGCCGAGAAGCTGGTTGCAGAAGCCCAGGAGCGCTTCAAGCAGGAAGGCCACTAAGGCCTCTCTGTCTCTTACAGGGGAAACCCTAGAAGAGCCAAGGTTAAAGACCTAGATATTCAAGCCCATTGTGAGCCCAGGGGGACTGGCCACAATGGGCTTGATGTTTATGCGGTGAAATCAACCCGGTAAAGTGGGTTCTCATGAAGGCATCATCTAGCCCCGCTAAGCTCCCCGTCAATCTCTCTCTGGCCCACAAGGTCGCTGGTTTCCTGGCCCCGGCTGGCCCCCGCGCCCAGGCCCAGGCCAAGCGTAAGGCCGTCGAAGAAATGCGGTACGCGGCGGTAGCAGCTGTAGACCATGTGTACGCCATTACCGGCCTTGAGGCGGCCGCCAACCTGCACGATTCTGAGGTCCTGGTCCTTGACCGCCCCACCTGGGTTAAAGCTAATACCCAATCCTTTGACGTGATGCTGGGCCTGATTGCCCAGGAGGTACTGGGGGAGCGGCTATCCCGTCTATCGACTCTTGAACAGGCCTTCACTGAGACCGGTGGAGCAGCCGAGCTAGGTGGCGTCTTGGCTTTTCTTTCGACCCGTGTGCTGGGCCAGTACGACCCCTTTGCCGCTCTTGCCGGGCACGGGCCAAGCGGCGGCCGCCTGATGATCGTAGCGCCCAACCTGATGATGCTGGAAAAAGAGCTGAACCTTGACCCGGCAGATTTTAGGCTCTGGGTTGCTCTGCACGAGCAGACCCACCGGGTTCAGTTTGCCGCCGCCCCCTGGCTCCGCGACTATCTGCTCAACCTCATTCACCAGCTGGGGCATGAGCTGGGCCAAGCGACCGATAACCTGCCCGAGCGGATTGCCTCCGCCGCCACCGGCACGGTGCGTAGCATGAAAGAACACCAGGCCCCTGGGGAAGGCAAGGAACCCCGCCCCGCCGGGGCCACCCTGCTTCTGAGCGACCGGGGGCGTGAGCTCATGGAGGCAGTAACCGGTGTGATGAGCCTGATGGAAGGCCATGCCAATGTGGTGATGGACTCGGTCGATGCCAGCATCGTCCCCAGCGTCAAGACAATTCGCCGCCGCTTTGAACAGCGGAGCAAGAACCAGGGTTTCTTCCCGCGTTTTATGAGCAAACTTCTGGGTATGGATGCCAAGCTGGCCCAGTACAAGAACGGGCAGAAGTTTGTGCAGGCTCTTGTTGACCGGGTGGGTATGGACAGCTTCAACCGTATCTGGGAGGGCCCCGAGAACCTGCCCACGGTCAAAGAAATTCATGAGCCTATGCTCTGGGTTGAGCGGGTCCTTGGGCAGGAGACTAAGGCTGATGGCCAAGATGCGTAAGAGCCGCCTGAACCCGGTGGTGGGGGCCGCCCGCCGCGAAGTGGCCCGCGTCCTCGACAGTATTTTTGGTGTAGGCACAGTTGCACCCACCGGTAGTGCACCGTCTACCGGCACTGAAAACGCCCCCCTTATCCTTGCCGCTGTGAGTGGTGGCCCCGACTCCTTGGCTCTGGCTAGCCTGCTGGCGCATTTCAACCGGCGGGGCGATATCCGGGTGGGGGCTATCGTGGTAGATCACCAGCTTCAAGCCGGCTCAGCGGAGGTCGCCGCAGACACCGCCCAGACACTAACAGGTATGGGCTTGAACCCGGTACTGGTGCGTACCGTTCAGGTAGCAGAGAGTAAGGAAGGCCCCGAGATGGCCGCCCGCCTAGCCCGCTACGGCGCCTTTAAAGAGGCTGCCGCTGAAACCGGCGCTGGGGCCATAGCCCTGGGGCATACTCTCGACGATCAGGCTGAAACTGTTTTGCTGGGTCTAGCCCGGGGCTCCGGAACCCGTTCCCTGGCGGGTATGCCTGTCTGGCGGCAGGACGGAGGCACCGGCTACCTGCGCCCCCTGCTGGCCCTGCGCCGGGCAGATATCGATCAGATTTGCCGGGCTGAGGGGCTAGAACCCTGGAATGACCCCACCAACATAGACCAGAGTTTGATGCGGGCTAAGGTACGGCACAGTATTCTGCCCTACCTTGAAGAGCACCTGGGCGGTGGTGTTGCCCTTTCCCTGGCGCGAACCGCCGCAATCACCGGTGCAGATAGCAACTACCTGGACCGGGCCGCCCGCCAGGCCCTGGATAGCGTACTGGTGAGAGCAGAGGAACTAGCGCCTACCCCCCAAGAACTTGCCCAGCGGCTAGCACCGGCACTGGCTGCGCCCCTAGACGGCTCCCACCGGTGTGTCTTCCTTGACCGGGCTAGTCTGGCCGATCTGCACCCAGCCCTGCGTACCCGCGTCCTAGCCCTGGCTCTGGCGCAGGCTGGGGGTCAGTCCGTTAGTTTTGAGCGCTTGGCCGCCCTAGAAACCTTCACCCGGGAACATTCTGTGGCAGGGCCACTCCAGCTCCCTGGCCACGTTAAGGCTTATCGCCGCCGCCCCGGCCTTACCCTCAAGCGGGGACGACAAGAAATAAACCTCAAGAAAACCGGCCTCATCGTTTTACTCAACACCGCCCCATAAACCATACTTAAGAGTGAACGTATGCCTTACCCAATCCCCACGGTAGGGTACTTTCCTCTTTTACCCCAGCAGAAAGATCAACTGTGGACGCACTCGATGTACAGAAAGACATTAAGCACGTTCTCTTCACCAAAGAAGAGATCGACGCCAAAATCAAGGAGCTAGCCGCTCAGATTGATAAGGACTACCAAGGGCGGGACGTCCTGCTTGTTGGCGTGCTTAAGGGTGCCATTATGGTAGTTGCTGATCTTTCGCGCGCCCTCAAAGCTCACTACACCATGGACTGGATGGCAGTCTCCTCCTACGGTTCGGGCACCAAGTCCTCCGGTGTGGTCCGTATTCTCAAAGATCTGGATACCGACTTGACCGGCCGCGATGTGCTTATCGTTGAGGACATCATCGACTCGGGCCTAACCCTCAAATGGCTCCAACAGAACCTGGTCTCTCGCGGCGCTTCCTCCGTGGAAATCTGCACTCTGCTCCGCAAGCCCAAGAGCGTGAAGACCGACGTTGAGGTCAAGTACGTTGGCTGGGATATCGAACCTGAGTTCGTGGTGGGTTATGGCCTGGACTTTGCCGAGTGTTACCGCAACCTTGATTGCATCGTAACCCTGGCACCCCACGTCTACTCCTAAGAGCTAAGGGGAGCTTCAGGTCAGGGGCGGAGGCTCACACTCCGCCCCTGACCTGTACCCGGGAGCTTGCCCCCTTTAGCCCTGAGGTGAAAAATCAGAACTAGGGAGCAAGCAGCCGGTAAGTTTAGGTACATTAGATAGGTCTGAGGCTCACTGCACCCAAAAACCGGGGTGCAGAGCAACCAAAGTTGCGGGGGGATTCAAGCAACCCCCGCACCATCATGTGTGGAAGGCGCGGCTGTGCAGAAAACGGATAACACCCCTGACCCCAAGCAAAAGGGGTTCTTCGGCAAGCTCATTTCTGGGCCCTGGTTCTGGGTTCTCATGGCTTTGCTGATCGCTGTTCCTATGCTGTTTGCCAATTCCATGGCAGCATCATCGCGCGTTGACACCAACGTTGGTATTGGCCTGCTGAATGACCACAAGGTAGTCAGCGCCAAAATTTATGACGGCGACCAGCGCGTTGACCTGGAACTCAAAGATGACTACGTCAATGCTGCTGGTGATAATCAGGGTAAGTCGGTGAGCTTCTACTATGTTGCCCCCCGAGCCGCAGATGTCATTACAGCTATGGATGATGCCTCACTTGAGTCCTACACCGACCAGCCGGTGCAGACTAACTGGTTTACCTCCACACTCTACATGATTCTGCCCTTTGTCATCATGGTGGGCCTTTTCTGGCTCATCATGTCCCGTATGGGCGGCGGCAGCTCACAGATTATGAACTTCTCCAAGTCGCGCGCTAAGAAGTTCAACAAAGATAACCCCACCGTCCGCTTCGCCGATGTCGCAGGCGTGGACGAGGCCCTGGCCGAACTCGAAGAGGTCCGCGAATTCCTGGCCGAACCCGAGAAGTTTACCCGCCTGGGTGCAAAAATCCCCAAGGGCGTTCTGCTCTACGGCCCTCCCGGTACCGGTAAGACCCTGCTCGCTAAAGCAGTTGCGGGCGAAGCCGGTGTGCCCTTCTACTCCATCTCCGGCTCCGACTTCGTTGAAATGTTCGTGGGTGTGGGTGCCTCGCGTGTGCGGGACCTTTTCAAGGAAGCCAAGACCAACAAGGCCGCCATTATCTTTGTGGACGAAATCGACGCTGTAGGCCGCCAGCGCGGCATCGGCATGGGTGGCGGTAACGACGAGCGTGAGCAGACCCTCAACCAGCTCCTAGTTGAGATGGACGGTTTCGACGGTAGCTCCAACATCATCGTTATTGCGGCAACCAACCGCCCCGACGTTCTTGACCCCGCCCTGTTGCGCCCTGGCCGTTTCGACCGCCAGGTAGGGGTTGACGCCCCCGACCTTAAGGGTCGCCAGCGAATCCTGGAAGTGCACGCCGCAGGTAAGCCTATCGACCGCCGCGTAGAGCTGGCCTCCGTCGCTAAGCGCACACCCGGCTTCACCGGTGCAGACCTGGCAAACGTCATGAACGAAGCCGCCCTGCTTACCGCCCGCGACGGCGGGAACGTCATTGACGAGCGCGCCATCGACGAGGCCATTGACCGTGTCATGGCTGGCCCCCAGCGATCCTCACGCATCATGAAGGAGCACGAACGCAAGGTCACCGCCTACCACGAAGGCGGCCACGCCCTGGTCGCGGCGGCCCTACGTAACTCAGCCCCGGTCACCAAGATTACGATTCTTCCCCGTGGCCGTGCCCTGGGCTACACCATGGTCATGCCCCAGGACGACAAGTACTCCACCACTCGCAACGAGCTACTGGATCAGATGGCCTACGCTATGGGTGGCCGTGCAGCCGAAGAAATTGTCTTCCACGACCCCTCCACCGGCGCCTCCAACGACATTCAGAAGGCCACTGATACCGCCCGCAAGATGGTCACCGAATACGGTATGAGCACCAAGGTAGGCTCCGTGCGCCTGGTCGCCAAGGAATCCGACCCCTTCCTGGGTGGTGGCTCCGGTGGCGGCAACCAGCACTCCGACCAGCTGGCCTTTACCGTTGACCAGGAGGTTCACGACCTGCTCTCTATGGCTCACGATGAGGCCCACGAAATCCTCATGGAGAACCGTGACGTGCTGGATACCCTGGCTTACGCCCTACTCGAGCGCGAAACCCTGCTAGAGAACGAAATCGCCGAAATCTTCAAGGATGTCCGCAAGCGCCCCGAGCGCGCCCAGTGGCTGTCCAAGGAGAACCGCGAAATCTCAACTCTCCCCCCGGTCCTGGCCCCGAGCGAACGTGAAGCCGCCGAGCAGGCTAAGGCAGAGAACACCCCTGAGCAGGGCGAAACTGCTGAGCCCGCAGACCAGCAGGGTATCGTTCAGCAGCCCGTAGTTGACCCTATGGGACCCGGCAACCCGCACCCCGGTGCCGCTGGCCCCGACGGCAACCCAGATATCGACCCCTTGGGTGGCAATCGCTCATGGCAGTAGACCAACCGCGTATTGAAGCTGCCGTCCGTGAAATCCTCCTTGCCATCGGTGAGGATCCTGAGCGTGATGGCCTGCTTGAAACCCCGGCACGCGTGGCTAGGGCCTACGAGGAAATGTTCTCCGGCCTGCACCAGGATGCCGGTCAGCTCCTGAGCACCACTTTCGATATCGACCATTCCGAGCTGGTCCTGGTCAAGGACATTCCTTTCTACTCCACCTGCGAGCACCACCTGGTTCCTTTCTACGGGACCGCCCACATCGGCTATATTCCCGGTGGCGACGGTAAAGTTACCGGCCTGTCTAAGCTGGCCCGCCTGGTCGATCTGTACGCCAAGCGCCCGCAGGTACAGGAGCGGCTGACAACTCAGGTCATTGAGGCACTGGTTGAACACCTGAACCCCGCCGGGGCTATCGTAGTTATGCAGGCTGAGCACATGTGCATGTCCATGCGTGGGGTGCGCAAGCCTGGCGCTAAGACCGTGACAAGTGCGGTGCGCGGTGCTCTACGTGACCCTGCCACTCGTGCTGAGGCGATGAGTTTAATGAACGCTTCGTAGGCTTTTATAGAGCTCAATACCGTTCCTGCCAACACCCTTAAACGCCAGCCCCGAGCCAGTTGGCGGGAACGGTATTGAGCTTGAGACGGCACCACCCCCCCACACCCTTATAGACCAGCCCCGAGCCAGTTAGCGGCTATAGCAAGCCCTCGTAACTTAGCCCAAGTAGCATTGAACCAGGCACCGGTGATAGAGCCGGTGCCTTTCTTTCTGCTTTTAGACCGGGCGCACAGTGTTACGCTGAAACCATGACTCTTCCCCACGCCCACGGCTCCTTTGAGAACCTGCCCACTGACCGCACCCTGATTATGGGGATTCTTAACGTAACCCCCGATTCTTTCTCGGACGGGGGGCTTTACGACGACCCCGCCGCCGCTGTTGGCCACGCCCGCAAACTGGTAGCCCAGGGGGCAGACATCATCGATATTGGCGGTGAATCGACCCGCCCCGGCGCTATTCGTGTACCTCTGGCCGAGGAACAGCGCCGCGTCCTACCTGTGGTCGAAGCCCTGGTTGCCGAGGGCATTGTCATATCCGTGGACACCCTCAACCCCGAGACCGCACGAGCTGCCGTTGAAGCCGGTGCGCATATCATCAACGATGTTGCGGGCATGAGCCTGCGTGAGGATATGGTGTCCACCGTAGCCGAATTGGGTGTGCCCTACATTCTGATGCACGCGCGCGGCACCTCCCAGAACATGGATACCCAAGCCACCTACACCAATGTGGTTGAGGAAGTGCTGGGGGAGCTCTTCGTGCTGCGTGAGCGTCTACTAGCCGGGGGAGTAGCACCAGAGAACATCATTCTTGACCCCGGCCCTGGTTTTGCCAAGCAGGGGGATCAGAACTGGCAGGTTCTAGCGGCCACTGAGCAACTGGCCGAGCAGGGGCACAGGGTACTGGTTGCTGGTTCTCGCAAACGCTTTATCGCCCGCCTTCTGCAGGAACTCGATGCTGCCACAAACGGGCTAGACCTAGAAAAAGTGACCGAACGGTCGGCTACCGAACGGGACATCGCTTCTGCCGCTCTTTCCCTCTTGGCTGCCGATGCTGGTGCCTGGGCTGTACGTGTTCATGATGTGCAGGCAACAGCCGATGCGCTGGCCGTACGAACCGCCTGGTTAGAGGCAACACGAGGTAGCTGAAAGCACAGAATAAGGCCTGACATAGAGTCGTCATATATAAAAATGTATATGTGACTTTAAGCGCTTTAGGGTGGCCTGCGCGCTGGGTGCGGTTAGGTTTATAGCCCTTGAAAAATGGGGCATCTAGCGCCTCTAGGCCTACCTTGTGCAGATCAAGCCCGTCCTCCGGTGCCCTCCCCGCAGGGTGCATAATTGCAGACAAAAGCGCCGGCGCTTTTCTGAGTCGGCGGCTACTTTCGGTGAAAGGTACCCATGCAAGATCAGAGCTCTTCGCGTGCAACTGTTCGGGACTATTCGCGCGCCGACCGTATCACCCTCACCGGCGTCGGTGGAGTGGGCTATCACGGGGTACTTGAGTCAGAGAAACAGACGGGGCAGCCCTTCTTCGTTGATGTCACCATGTTCACCGATTTCACCCGGGCAGCAGCTACCGACGATGTTGCCCACACCGTTAACTACGCAGAAGTAGCGGAGACGATTAGAGCTGTCATCACCGGTGAGTCGCTCGACTTGATTGAGACACTAGCCGAACAGCTGGCCCGAACAATCCTAGAACAGTTCCCTCTGCTCGCTGTTGAACTGACCGTACATAAACCGAAGGCTCCCATCGAAGTGACCTTCGCCGATGTTTCGGTCACGATTTTTAGGGAGAATAATGCCCGTTAAAGCTATCCTTGCCCTGGGGTCAAACCTGGGGGACAGTGAAGAAACTCTGGTGCGGGCTATTGCCGATATCTGCTCCCACGAAAAAATTACCGTTACTAAAATTTCACCTATAGCTATTACAGCGCCTGTGGGTGGGCCAGCAGACCAAGATGACTACGCAAATATGGTTGTTGAGGTTGAAACCTCACTCAGACCCTTCCAACTTTTGGAGTACGCTCAGCAGATTGAGCAGAAGCATCACCGTGTGCGCGATGTCCGCTGGGGGCCTCGCACTCTTGACATAGACATTATTGATATTGCCTCTATTCAGATGGATGATCCTGAGCTGACCTTGCCTCACCCGCGGGCTGCTGAGAGGGCTTTTGTCCTAGAACCCTGGGCTCGTATGGATCCTGATGCGCTTCTGCTGGGAGAACCTGTACGGGATCTAGCTGACCGCGCTGAGGATATTGGGGGGATCCGCGAATTCCATCCTGCCCCGGTGGTGTGCCTATGAGGCTGAGGAGCCGGGCACTTGCCCTCACCTTCGCCCTAGGGGTTTTGACAGGTTCGGTTTTTAACCTCTTGAGCATCAAGATGGGGGGCCGTGAGCTATCCCTACCCGCCCTTATTGTGCTGGTTTGCCTCATTGTAGGCACGGTGGCCCTGTACTGGGGCCGCCAGGTTGCTCAATACAGCCGGGTCGAAACCCGTAATCAGGCAACTAACATGACCCCGCTCTTTGCGGCTCGGGTCGCTGTTTTCGCTCAGGCTATGGCTCTGACCGGGGCGCTCATGATGGGCTGGCAGGTAGCGATTTTGGTCTATCAGTTGGGTTTAACCGGGGCTCGTGCCACCTGGTCACCCCTGGTCGATACTCTGTGTGCCCTAGCCGGTGGGCTCATTCTCTTGGTGTGCGGAATCCTTGTTGAGAACTGGTGCAAGATTCCGCCGAACGACGACGAACCCGGAGGCGGACTAACAGAGGCTGCCCCACAGCCAGGTCCCCTGGGCCGCACTAGCGATAAAACGTAGACTGTAGGGGGAATGGGGTCGGTTTATGGCCCCTTCCGCAGGTTTGACTCTGATGCAACCGAGGCAGAAAAGGGTGGTATAAGCATGGACGATATCTCGTGGACTCAGCCTTCCCCTAACCGGGCAGAGCAAAAGCTCTTCAGCCCGACCTTGCCTCCCTTGGATCTGGACGGCGCTGGCCGGGGTGTTGGTACCTTGCCGGAGGTCTCCTGGAAAGGTGTTTCTACCCGTTATGTTCGGGTGCGTCTGATAGCCCGCCTGATATGGTCTCTTGGGCTGACAGGAGCTGCTTTCTTACCGTTAGTTTTTACCCGGTTTCTGGGCTGGTGGGACTGGCCTCTCTGGCTGTCTTACCTGCTTCCTGCTTTGGTTCTTGCCCTGAACATCTGGCTCACTCTTCTGGTTAAAGGGCAGGTGCTGGCGCTTGGTTACAGCGAACGTCAGGACCACCTGCTGGTGCGGCGGGGCCTGATGTTCCGTTCGGTGACCGCTATACCCTATGGGCGCATCCAGTATATTGATGTGACTTCCGGCCCTATCCTCAACGCCCTGAACCTAGCAAATGTAGAGGTGCGGACTGCGGCCAACAGCACCACCGTCCCCGGGCTAGACCGTAGGATTGCGGAGAACCTACGCGAGGTCCTGACCGACCTGTCCGATGCCAAGATGGTTGGTCTCTAATGGCAGAGTCGCGCACAGAGCATACTGAGCATACAGAGCATACAGAGCAACAGTGCGAGCCTGAACCCGTGAAGCTGGTCTGGCAGCGTGCTCACCCGCTATCCCCTCTGGTGAAGGCCTGGCTGCTTATCTTTATCTTCTTCTTTACCATTGGGCGTCATGCGGTGGAAAGCCTGCTGTCGGGGGAATTTGATGCTGACCCCAGCGCCCGCCTTAAGAGTGGGCCCCCGGACACAGCGCTTTTTGCCTGGACCGCTGTATTTGGCACCTACTGGTATCTTGCGGCCCTGCTGGCTCTCTTTCTAATTTTCTTTATCCCCATGATGAGCCAGTGGTTCTTCTACCGTTTTGCGGTGGATGGGCAGAACCTCTATCTCAAGAGCGGGGCAATTTTCCGCACCGAACGAAAAGCACGGTTGGATAGGGTGCAGTCTATTGACGTCAACCGTCCCTTTGCGGCCCGTCTGCTGGGGCTGGCAGAGCTTAAGTTTGATGTGGCCGATGGTGATTCCTCTGCTCTCAAGGTTGAGTATCTGAGCTACCGCCGTGCCCGTCAGCTTCGCGATGAGCTCTTAGCTCAGGTTGGCTCCCTCAAAGCTCCTGCCCAGACTGTAGCCGGTGAAGCCGCTACTCTCCCTGCGCAGGGGGAGAAGCACCTTTCTGAGCCTTTAGTCCAGCACCTGACCGAGAATTTTATGGGTCTTACAGGTGAGGATGAGCGCCTTATTGTTAAAGTGCCTCTGGGCCGCCTGATTGGTTCCCTGGTTTTTAACTTTGGTTGGGGGCTGGGTCTGCTTATTGGCATAGGCCTAAGCGCATTTATGGTGTCAGCTGACTGGGGTATCGGCACTATCATCACGTCTAATCTTGCTGTGATTCTGGGCGTTTTCGCGGGAGCTTTGAAGCGGTTGAATACCGGCTTTAACTTTTCGCTGTCTACGAGTTCTAGCGGCTTGAAGACCCGTTATGGCCTGTGGGACACCACCACGCAGACCCTGCCGGCCGGTAGGGTCCAGCGCCTGCAGGTGGAGCAACCTTTCCTCTGGCGGTTTTTCGGCTGGTATCGGGTTAGGGTGACGCTGGCGGGTAAAAGCGAATTGGATGAACAGGCTACCGGTGAGCTTTTGCCGGTGGGCACCTTTGACGATGTTCTTGCTATTGTCCAGCTCATTCTGCCTGCTTTGAGCCAGGGTGGAGTATCCATTGGGCATCTGCGTGAAGGCTTGGGCGCTCTTGAGGGCCGTGCTGGTTTTACGGTTTCTCCTGCTTCGGCTCGTGTTTTTGACTGGTTTACTTACCGGTATAACGGTTTCTTGCAGACTCCTGAGTTCTTGCTGGTTCGTTCGGGTCGGTGGCATCGGCGGTTTGGCATGGTGCCTCATAGGAAAATCCAGGGGGTTGCTTTGCGGCAGGGGCCCTGGCAAAGGCGTCTAGGTCTTGCCCACCTAGAGGTGTCGGTGGCGGGGAGTGCCTTAGGGACACGCGTATCTCACCTTGATGCAGAGGTCGCGCGATCCTTGCTGGTTCGTCAATCCCAGCTTGCTGTGCTTGAGCGCATGTAGAGTGTATATTCATGAGCGAACAATCCTTACTTATGGATCGGGCGGCCAAGTCATACCGCGATAACTTCATTTTTTCGGAGATATCCGTGACCTTTGAGCCGGGTACCTACTCCACTCTGGTCGGCCCCAACGGTTCGGGTAAATCGACCTTTATGAGTTGCCTGCTTCAGCAGGAAGAATTGACTGAGGGGCATGTGGTCCTGGATGGACAGCCTATTACTTCAGCTTCTCCAGAGTTTCGCCTGCAGGTTTTTGGTATCAATGATTCTGTGGGTTGGCTACCCGGAGTGACGGTGGGCCAGCACCTTGAGATGATTGCCTCCCAGGGGCCTGCTCTTGCCCAGGAGCTGGGGTTTGACCCTGCACAACTGCTGAGCGCGCGTGATGCCCTCGAAGAGCTAGGTGTACCCCAAGCCTACGACAGGGAGGCCTTCACCCTAAGCTCTGGCCAGGAACAGCGTTCTAAACTGGCCTCCTTGCTGGTGCGTCCAGCCCGCTATTACTTCCTGGACGAGCCAGAAAAACGCCTTGATAGGCGGGGTATTGAGTGGGTGGCCGCCTGGGCACAGGAACAAACCGCCCAAGGCCGGGCTGTCTGCCTAGCTACCCACGAACCCAGCCTTAATATGCTCCCCGGAACCCGTAAGCTCACCTTCCCCCTGCTCTTAGATGAGTCCCATGAAAACTAAAATCACCGACAGGTTTGTTGATCTCTATAACCTAAGCTTTTACCTGCTGGTGATGCTAGCGCTGGTGGGCTCAATCTCGTACGCCCTCAAACAGCTCAGGGGCCACTACCTCTACTTCACGCTCGATGACGCTCAGGCTCCCGGCTTTTTCCTGGGTGCCCTGCTTATAGTGGTGGCCGCCTTCGTGACCGTTCTGGGCTTACTAGGCCCGGTAGCTTACTCACCCTCCCAGCTTTTCTGGCGCTATTCCGGTCTTATCCCTGCCAGCAAGAACCCCTGGAAACAACCTGCCATGTGGGGTGCCCTGGGGCTATGGGCGCTGGTAGTGACATCATTTGCCATCATTTTTACGCCCCTAACACCCCCGCAGCTCTGTGCAGTGCTAACTGCGGCCTGCCTGTATGGTGCTGTGCTGGTTCACGGAGCAATCGGTGTTCAGGCCAGCGGGCACTGGCGGCTACTGGCAGGCTGGGGCGTTCTAGCTTTAGTAACCGGTCTGGGACTGGTCCTTGCGACCACCTGTGATTTACTACCCGGCTACGACCCCACAAGTACGGCCCAGCTCTGCGCGGCGGGAATCTTGGGTAGCGGCTTTCTGGGCGCGCTGGCCTATGGTCTTGCCGGTACCAGAACGAACCTGACCTGGTACGCCCTCACCAGCGCTTACGGGCGTAGCGCTATCCTCTTTCAGGGGCTCCGCAACCTGGGCGGGGCAGACGGCTACCGCTACTACGGCTCCCAGAGTGTACGGTTCAGAAGGCGGGTGCTCTCGGCTCGCCCACTCCTACTGTCTTTGGCTGCTTTAGCTGATAGCACCGGCCCTTTCTTCCTCATCCTTGTTCTCACCATTCCCTTCGCTATCCTGGGTGGAGTTGCCCTGGGGCAGGCTGGTGCCAGTGTGGTGATTGCAGTTGGGGCCTGGATGGTGGCAAGCCTCTACCGCTGGCTGACCCGCGAGTGGGCGGCCAACCTTCCCCTGCGCGGCTGGCTCTCAGCGCCCTACTTTTCTACCGTCCTGGGCTTTGCCGGAGGAGCCACCCTTGCGGCTTCCTGCTATGTTCTGGTGATGGCTCTGATCTTCCAGCTGCCGCTACTTTCTGCCCTGACCGGTTTTATCTTTGGCCTAGCTACCGCACTCGGTGAACACAACCCACCCTTGACCTATAACTACGACCTGGTCATAACCCTGCCCGAGGGGCTGGTTATCCCTATTGAACCGGCCTCTGCACTTTTCCGTGTGATGCTGGAGATTCTCTCGGTAAGTCTGCTTTTAGGGATTGGTAAGCCTTGGGCTGTTCTTATCCCGCTAGGTATTCTGGGTTCTCGCCTCTACGAGCACTACCGCAAGGGCCACCCCGCACACTAGACTTCGGCAGGTAGACTGGGCAGGTCAGTGTCATCGGCAGAAAGAAAGACCATGAACAGCCCCATTAGACCGGCCCGCCTCAAGATCGGTCTTATCAGCGCCGGCAAAGTCGGTGCGGTACTGGGCGCGGCACTGCGGTCAGCCGGCCACACCATCGCCGGCCTTCACGCGGTTTCTGAAGCCTCCCGCACCCGGGCCGATGCCCTGCTTCCCGGGGTTCCCGTGCTGACCGTCCCCGAAATTATCGAGCAGAGCGAAGTAATCCTGCTAGCAGTTCCCGATGATGCCCTCCCCGGCCTTGTCACAGGAATAGCCCAGACAGACGGTTGGCGTAGCGGCCAAATCCTGATTCACACCTCGGGCCGCCACGGTACAAACGTCCTGGCCCCGGCAACAGCCCAGGGCGCTATCGGTCTTGCCATTCACCCGGCCATGACCTTTACCGGGCTTTCCCTTGACCTGGCGCGGCTGAACTCCACCAGCTTCGGGGTGACTGGCCCAGCCCCCTTCCTTCCCATTGCCCAGGCGCTCGCCGTTGAGATGGGTGGGGAACCCGTCATCATTGCTGAGGGGGACCGGCCGCTCTACCACGCGGCCTTAGCCCACGGCGCTAATCACCTGGTAACAGTCACCGGCCAGGCACTCCAAATTCTGAGTTCTATAGGTATTGAAAATCCCGCCCGCTACATTGAGCCGCTCCTGAGGGCCTCCCTGGATAACGCTCTTGCCTCGGGGGAGAACGCCCTGACTGGCCCAGTAGTTCGGGGTGACGCTCATACCGTTGCGGCACATGCCCAGACTTTGGCAAACTATGCCCTGGAAGAAGGCGCAGAAGATATTCCTACTGCCTACCTTGCCCTAGCCAAGGCGACTGCCCAGAGAGCATACACTCGCGGGGCACTAACTCAAGAGCAGTACCATAGTGTCTTGAGCGCACTTGCCGGGTAAACTGGGAGAGCGCAAAAAACCGAAAGGAAACCTCGCCACCGTGACGAGCCAAATCCCCATCGCACACACTATCTCCGATCTCGCCCGTGAAATGCTTCTTTCTATGACCACGGCAACAGCACAGGTTGAGAAAAATGGAGCCGCAAAGTCTAAGAAGAAACTCAGCGTTGGCTACGTAGCCACCATGGGGGCCCTCCATGAGGGGCACGCCACCCTGATTCGTCGTGCCCGTGAACAGAACGATCTTGTTGTTCTCTCGATTTTTGTGAACCCCCTTCAGTTCGGTCCCGGTGAAGATTTTGAGCATTACCCTAGGACCCTTCAAGCAGATGCTGAGCTAGCCGCTCAGGCAGGGGTTGACGTAATTTTCGCTCCTCAGGTAGAAGATATCTACCCCGGCGGCAATCCGAAAATTACCGTCTCGTCGGGCAAGCTGGGCACCCTCTTTGAGGGGAAAACCCGCCCCGGGCACTTCGACGGTGCCTTGACTGTTGTCAATAAGTTCTTCAATATCCTTAAGCCCATGGTGGGGCAGGCTACCCTCAACGCCTACTTTGGGCAGAAGGACGCCCAGCAGCTGGCTCTGATACAGCGCATGGTCAAAGATTTCAACCACGAGGTTGTTATTAAGCCTGTGCCGATTGTTCGTGCCGATGACGGTTTGGCGCTATCCTCCCGAAATCAGTACCTGAGCGCCGAAGAACGCGAATCTGCTCTGGTGCTCTCCCGCACTCTGGCTACCCTGCGTGAGCAGTACATCACCGGGGCTTTCTCTCCGGAGCAGGTTGAGCGGGCCCGCCAAACGATTGATAAGACCGACGGTGTCCGCCTGGACTACCTCGAAGTAGTCGATACTGACACCTTTGAGGCCCCCCTTGATGAGAGCGGACGTGTCCTAGCGCTCGTAGCTGCCTACGTAGGCAATACCCGCCTCATCGATAACATGGAAATCAACTAAGAATCTTTTATCATCAACCTCAGAACAGGTACATCATTGACTGAACAGGGCAAGACCCCCGCAGAGACCAAGGCCGTAGAGAACGCCGCCTCGGAGCAGATGCAGATCCGTCTCGACAAGCGCGCGAAGCTGCTAGAAAGTGGCCGTGAAGCCTACCCGGTAGGTGTTCCCGTTACCCACACCATTACCGAGATTCGTGAAAAGTACGATGGAACTCTTGAAGCTGACCAGACGACCGGCGATATTGTCGGTATCGCTGGGCGCGTAGTGTTCGTGCGTAATACCGGCAAGCTGTGCTTTGCTTCCCTACAGCAGGGTAACGGCACTCGTATTCAGGCCATGATTTCGCTGGCTGGTGTGGGTGAAGAAGCCCTGGCTGATTGGAAGGCTCTGGTTGACCTGGGTGACCATGTGTTTGTTCAGGGTGAAGTTATTTCATCTCGCCGTGGTGAGCTTTCGGTCATGGCCGACAGTTGGCAGATGGCTTCTAAGGCTTTGCGCCCCATGCCCAACCTGCATTCTGACCTCAACGAAGAGACTCGTGTCCGCCAGCGCTACCTGGATTTGATGGTGCGTGATGAGGCCCGCGAGCTGGTCATTAAGCGCGCCAAGATTACTCAGACTGTCCGTAACGTGCTGAATAACCACGGCTATATTGAGCTGGAAACTCCGATCCTGCAGCTGATTCACGGTGGTGCGGCAGCGCGTCCCTTTGAGACTCATCTGAATGCTTTTGATCAGCCCATGACCCTGCGTATTGCTACCGAACTCTTCCTCAAGCGCGCCGAAGTCGGTGGCCTAGAACGTGTCTACGAGATTGGCCGTGTATTCCGTAACGAGGGCGTGGACTCCACTCACAGCCCTGAGTTCACAACCCTGGAATGCTATGAGGCTTATGCTGACCAGTTCGTTATGGCCAAGCGTATGCAGGAAATGATTATAGCCTGCGCTGATGCTGTGGGTGTGCACCAGATTGAGACTGAAGCTGGAACCATTGACCTGACCGCTGAGTGGAAGTGGCTGGGTGTCTACCCCGGTCTGTCCGAGGCAGTGGGGGTTGAGATTACTCCTGCAACGAGCGCTGAGGAACTGCGCGCAATCGCGGAGAAGCACTCCGTTGCGGTTGATCCTAAGTGGGATGCCGAGAAGTTAGTCGTGGAGCTCTTCGGTGAGATCGTTGAACCCACCCTGCTGAACCCCACCTTTGTCTATGACTACCCGCCCAGCGCACAGCCTCTGGCCCGTCAGCATCGCTCTGAAAGCAACCTGATTGAAGCGTGGGATCTCATTATCGGTGGCATGGAGCGCGGCACGGCCTTCTCTGAGCTCATTGACCCCGTGATTCAGCGTGAACGCCTCACTGAGCAGTCTAAGCTAGCCGCTGGCGGAGATGACGAAGCCATGCAGCTTGATGAGGACTTCCTGCGTGCCCTGGAGTACGGTGCCCCTCCCATGGGTGGCCTAGGCTTGGGCATTGATCGTTTGATTATGCTCTTTACCGGTGTTGGTATTCGTGAAACTATTCTCTTCCCTTTGATGAAACCCGAAGCTGAATAAGTGAAAAGTAGCCTCTGATTTTTGGCCCGCTCAGCAAAGGCTGGGCGGGCTTTACTCTTGGGTTCTAGGGTAGAGTTCTAGGGTAGATTACCGGGGCTTAAAGAGAGCGAAAGGTTAGAACAGTGGATTTTCTTATTGGGCTAGTGCCCTCCACCTGTGCTGGGGTAGCGCTTTATTTTATTTTGCGGTGGATGAGCCGAGCTGACCGAACAGAAAGAGCCGCGCAGCGTGATATTCAAAAGGATGCTGAGCAGTGGTATCAGTCAGTAAAAAGCTCTGATGGGGCTAGGAATCCTTTTGGCTCCGAAGATTCTTAATAATTTTTTTGAGGGAAACCCGAGATAAGAATCTGGGCTTTATTTCCTATTTGGTGCAATGATATGTATTATTTATTATTAGTCATCGAGGGTGGCTAACTTCGTTACACACCCCACAGCCCAACCAAAGATTTATTAGTCTTTACTTAGGTACCCGAAGTAGCGGAGTGTATATTCCCTTCATCACCTCATCAAAAGGAGAAAACAATGGCTCAGAAGGTCAAGATTATTCTTGAAGACGATCTCGACGGTGGCCCCGCAGACGAAACCGTACGTTTCGGTCTCGACGGTGGTCAGTTCGAAATTGACCTTTCCAGCGCTAACGCTGCCCGCCTGCGCGATGCCATCCGTCCGTTCGCCGCTAAGGCCCGCCGTGCAAATGGTGCTCAGCGCACCGCTGGCCGTCCGGCTGGTTCACGTACCACCCCCAAGCGCAATCCCGAAATTGCTGAGATTCGCAAGTGGGCGCAGGAGAACGGTCATAACGTTTCTAGCCGTGGACGTATTCACCAGGATATCCAGGATGCTTACTACGCTGCTAAGGGTAAAGAAAACAAGTAAATAGTTTCTTTCCCGTTTTTATGGGGCGGAATACCTTAAGGTATTCCGCCCCATTTCTTTACGGGATTCATTGTGTTTACCCATATCAACGCATCTAAATTGGCGACAGGTGTTCATTATTTGTGGGCCTAATGGGGGAGGAGTTTTTTACTTGAAACTTCCTGGGAGTTCTGAGGGAATGTTTTGTGTAAATCCCTGAGGCCGTGAAAGTGCCATTATTATTTTCTAGCGCCCGATACCGCGCAGGGTTTTTGCTCTCTGATTTTTGACGGGTAGGTGTGGGCTTTCGTTCCCTTGTAGGCGAACACCATTCATTCCGTGGCGAACAGGCCCCCACGGGCTAGAGAACACGCGTAATCTTTTGGGTAATAGTAAGTTTCCAAGGAGTGTTCAATGTTTGAACGGTTTACCGACCGCGCCCGTCGAGTGATTGTGCTTGCCCAAGAAGAGGCACGCATGCTCAACCACAATTACATCGGCACCGAACACATTTTGCTCGGTCTGATCCACGAGGGTGAAGGTATCGCTGCCCGTGCTCTTGAATCGCTCGGGGTGAGCCTCGCCGCTGTCCGTGATCAGGTGCAGGACATCATCGGTTCTGGCGCTCAGGCCTCTAGCGGCCATATCCCTTTTACCCCTCGCGCCAAGAAGGTTCTTGAACTCTCCATGCGTGAGGCTATTCAGCTTAACCACGGCTACATCGGCACCGAACACATTCTGCTCGGTATGGTGCGCGCTAATGAGGGTGTAGGCAACCAGATCCTGACCCAGCTGGGGGCTGAGCCTGCCAAGGTTCGCCAGACCGTGATGGACCTGATTGCCGGCTACCCCGGTAACAACAATGGTGAGGGTGGCAAGGAGACCGCTGGCGTTGGTGCCGGTAATTCCCGTGAGGGCACCCCCGCGGGCTCAGCCATCCTTGACCAGTTCGGCCGTAACCTGACTGCCGCTGCTCGTGAGGGCAAGCTTGACCCCGTGATCGGTCGTCATCAGGAGATGGAGAGGGTTATGCAGGTCCTCTCTCGCCGCACCAAGAACAACCCTGTGCTCATTGGTGAGCCGGGTGTAGGCAAGACCGCTGTGGCTGAGGGCCTTGCCCAGGCTATCGTTCACGGTGATGTTCCTGAAACCCTTAAAGACAAACACCTTTATACCCTGGATTTGGGTTCTATGGTTGCGGGTTCACGCTACCGCGGTGACTTTGAAGAGCGCATGAAGAAGGTGCTCAAGGAGATCCGCAACCGTGGTGACATCATTCTCTTTATCGACGAGATTCACACCCTGGTTGGTGCCGGTGCAGCTGAGGGCGCCATAGACGCGGCCTCTATTCTCAAGCCCATGCTGGCCCGAGGTGAGCTACAGACCATCGGTGCTACCACCCTGGATGAGTACCGTAAGCACATTGAGAAGGACCCCGCTCTGGAGCGCCGTTTCCAGCCGATTCAGGTGGATGAACCGTCACCCGAGCTGGCTGTGGAAATCCTTAAGGGCCTGCGCGATAAGTACGAGGCTCACCACCGCGTCACCATTTCCGATGAGGCTATCGAGACCGCTGTTAACCTGGCCCACCGCTATATCTCAGACCGGTTCCTGCCCGATAAGGCTGTTGACCTGATTGACGAGGCCGGCGCCCGCCTGCGTATTAAGCGTATGACCGCACCCCCGGAAATCAAGATCTTGGAAGAGCGTATTGCTAAGCTCCGTGGCGAGAAGGAAGAGGCTATCTCGGCTAACGAGTTCGAGAAGGCCGCTGACCTGCGTGATCAAGAGCAGAAGCTGATTGCCGAGAAGGACGAGAAAGAAAAGGAATGGCGTAAGGCTGGGGATGCCTTTGGTGAGGTAACCCCCGAGGTTATTGCCGATGTCCTAGCCGCCTCAACTGGCGTTCCTGTCTACAAGATTACTGAAGAAGAGTCCGGTCGTCTGCTCAAGATGGAAGACGAGCTACACAAGCGCGTGATTGGCCAGGAGAACGCTATCAAGGCTCTCTCCCGCTCTATCCGCCGTACCCGCGCCGGTCTGAAAGACCCCAAGCGTCCTGGTGGCTCCTTCATTTTTGCAGGCCCCACCGGTGTCGGTAAGACTGAGCTTGCTAAGGCTCTAGCCGAGTTCCTCTTCGGCGACGAGGATGCCCTTATCACTTTGGACATGTCGGAGTACCAGGAAAAGCACACCGTTTCCCGTCTCTTCGGCGCCCCTCCCGGCTACGTAGGCTACGAGGAAGGCGGCCAGCTGACCGAGAAGGTCCGCCGCAAGCCTTTCTCTGTTGTGCTCTTTGATGAGGTGGAGAAGGCTCACGCTGACCTCTTCAACTCCCTGCTCCAGATTCTTGAGGACGGCCGCCTGACTGACTCACAAGGTCGCGTGGTGGACTTTAAGAACACTGTCATCATCATGACCACCAACCTTGGTTCTCGTGAGATGGCCCGCCGTGTTCCTGTTGGCTTCCAGCAGGTGGGCGACGACGCAGGCACCTACGAGCGTATGCAGGGCCGGGTCATGGAGTCCCTCAAGGAGCACTTCCGCCCCGAGTTCCTGAACCGCGTCGATGACATCATTGTCTTCCCGCAGCTGTCTGAGTCTGAGATTCTACAGATTGTGGATTTGTTCGTTGCCCGCCTGGCCGTGCGCCTGCGCGAGCAGGATATGTCTATTGAACTGACCGATCAGGCTAAGGCTTTGATGGCCGCTAAGGGCTATGATCCCTCGATGGGTGCCCGCCCCTTGCGTCGTGAGATGCAACGCAACCTGGAGGACCCGCTCTCCGAAAAGATTCTCTTTGGTGAGATCAAGCCCGGTGAGAAGATTACCGTGGACACTGAAGGCGAGGGCGACCTGGCTAAGTTCACCTTTAGCTCTGCCCCTTTGGGTGAGCTGGATAGCGACAGCTTTGACCGTGTCTTTAGCGAAGGTGATCAGAAGGCTGACCAGCCTGCCGTTGCCGAGAGCACGGTGGAAGGTGACAGCCAGCTCTAGATTCTTACCTAAGAAGCCGCCCTGCGCCCTGAGAGAGGGGCCAGGGCGGTTTTCGGTCTTGACAGGGAAAAATATATCGAAATATGGCCTAGTGTTGGAGCTGTAACCAAAGCTTGACCAACCTTTCAGCTAGCGCCCAGGTCTTTAAGGACTTGGCCCAAGGCTAGTGGTCAATACTTAAGTCATACGGTTCGACAGAGCCCCTGAAGCAAATGGTCTTAGTGCGTAGGACCGTTCAGGACAAGAAAACTCTTGTGTGTATGTGTGTGTAATGATGTAAATCAGCCCCCTCACCAATAGGTGGAACGGGGGCTGATTTATTTTTAACCTGGCTCATGGGGCAGTAGCCTGGGGGTATGACTTCTTTCCGTGTACGCCGGGCTACCGTGGACGATGTGGCAAATATTCAGGCGCTTGTACGCCCCCTAGCTCTTGAGGGTATCCTCCTTGATAAGGAGGACGTTGCCTACTACGAGGCAATCCAGGAGTTTGTGGTGGCGGAGACCGAAGACGGGCAGATGCTCGGCTGCGGTGCGCTCCATGTGATCTGGCGAAACCTTGCTGAAGTGAGGACTTTAGCAACCGACCCCGCTGCCCGGGGCAGGGGAGTGGGTGCTGCTTTGGTCTCAAATCTGCTAGAGCGTGCCCGGGATTTGGGTGTGGAGAGTGTCTTCTGTTTGACCTTTGAGGTGGACTTCTTTGGGCGATTGGGCTTTAGGGTGATGGAGAACCAGGAAGAGCTTGATCCAGAAACCTACATGCAGCTCCTGCGTTCACACGATGAGGGTGTGGCTGAGTTCTTGGACCTGGCTCGGGTCAAGCCCAATACTCTGGGCAATACCCGCATGATTATCTCCCTCTGAGCCAAGACCTATCAAAATGTTGGCCGCAGCAGTCAGCAAATGACTCGAAGGTATAGAAAGTTTCTTCTGACTTCTGTACTCAACTGCTAGTACTGGCAGGGGTGGCTGTCTCTGTTCCCGGTTCTTAGCAACCTAGAGCGATATCAAGCCCCCGCTGTGTTCCTTGGCGAGACCATCAGCGACTAGCCCCAAGTAGCACCGTTCTATCTGCTCAGAGGTGGGGGAGAGCTTCTGTAATTTTTCTACGGCAGGAACCAGCTCGGTGGGCACCACAAAATCAAGCTGGCCCGGTGCAGTGAGTAAACGCGAGGGAACCGGGGCTAGGGCCGCACGGAGTACACCCAGCATGGCACCCCGCAACTGGCGGTCGGTCCCAGCCCAGGCCTGACCCTTAGGCTGGTAGTCAGCCTCCGGTTTTCCTGCGGCCACCCAGGCACAAGCATCAGCCACGGGGCAGGAAGCGCAATCCGGTGACTTAGCAGTGCAGATAAGAGCACCCAACTCCATCACCGATACATTCCACAGGCAAGAAGTAGGGGTATCAGCGGGCATGAGCTCGTCGGCTAGCCGGGTTTCAGCTGCCGTGAGAGAAGGCCCCGGTAAAGCTCTACCCGAGACCAAGCGGGCGTGAACCCTGCGGATATTGGTGTCAATCACCGTAGCCCGGTTGCCAAAAGCAAACACAGAAATAGCCGCCGCCGTATAGGAACCCACACCGGGAAGGTCAAGCAGCTCATCATAGGTGCTGGGTACCTGGCCTCCGTGGCGCTCAACAATAGCCTGAGCGGCAGCGTGCAGACGCAAAGCGCGGCGCGGGTAGCCCAGACGCCCCCAAGCGCGTACTGCCTCCGCGGAATCCTCAGCCGCCAAATCAGCAGGGGTGGGCCAGCGATCCAGCCATACTTCCCAGACCGGCAGTACCCGCTTGACAGGGGTCTGCTGCAGCATAAATTCGCTGACCATGACCTCCCAGGAAGAGTTCTCACCGGTGCGCCAGGGCAAATCACGCCGGTTCTCTAAGTACCAGGAATTGATGCGGGCATGAAGAGCGTTGAGGTCCTGTGGAGCTAAACCGCTCAGAGGCAGAGTAAAAGACACCCCAACACTCTAAAACACGATTGACTTAACCCCCTAATAGGGGCTTAAAAGCTCCTATCTTGGCGTAGAAGACGGTAGTCTAGAGATATGTCTGTTAAAGTTGATTCACCGGTAGAAGAGGTTTCACCCGAAATCTACCGCCGCCGCCGCATTGTCGCCCTGCTCGTTCTTGTTTTTATCCTGCTCCTGATTATCGGGCTCATCAGCCTGCTGGCCGGTCGCGGAAAGAACACCGAGAGCGCCTCAACCGCCGCTAGCGCTTCTACCAGCGCCGCAGCCTTTAGCGATTTTAGCGAGCGTCCTAGCGAATCAGCATCTGCTTCTGAGAGCGCAAAATCGGACGAAAGCTCCGCTTCTGAAAGCGCCAAAGCCGATGACAGCTCAGCATCAGATGAAGCCAGCAAGAAGGCAGAGGAAGAGTCTGATCAGGAGTCAGCTAAGCCCTCTGATGAAGCCAGTGAGGACGCTGAAGCCACACCTTCTGCTGAACCCAGCGAGGCCCCCGCTGTAGCAGCTGCCTGCACCGCAGCAGACCTACAGGTCAGCATCACCTCTGATAGCCCAACCTACGCCGCAGGCCAGAACCCCGCACTCGCTGTAACCTACACCAACACATCAGGTAACCCCTGCATCGTTACCGGTGGCGCTAACAACGTAGATGTCAACATCACCTCCGGCCCCGCCCAGGTCTACAACTACGCTCAGTGCTACGCTAACCCCGTTGCAGACGCCGAAGTCGCGGCCGGTGCCACCAACACCACCCCGCTGACCTGGAACCGCTCACTGAATGTCCTCGGTTGCAACACCACCGCAACCATCCAGCCCGGCCACTACTGGGCAACCGCAAGTGTCAACGGTGTAGCCTCACAGCCCATCCGCATCATCGTCACCGGCTAAACCCTAAGGGTTTTCTCTTCCGGTGCCCCGGCATACTCTGCCGGGGCACCGGTCTTTAAGGCAGGAAACAGTCGGGTGCACTAAAATAGGTGGGGTGCTAACGGTTTATAGTGATTCCCTGCTGAAAACAATCGCCCAGATTGCCCCCGGTACGGAGCTACGCGAGGGGCTCGAACGTATCCTACGCGGTCGTACCGGTGCCCTCATCGTGCTGGGCAATGACAAGACCGTTGCCCACATGTCCTCAGGCGGCTTCGCCATCAACACCGAATTCTCGGCAACCCGCGTGCGCGAACTCGCCAAAATGGACGGTGCCATCATCTGCGACCGCGACGCCTCAACCCTATTAGCAGCAGGGGTCCAGCTCCTACCCGACCCCTCTATCGACACCAACGAATCCGGCACCCGCCACCGCACCGCCGAACGAGTCGCCAAACAAACAGGATTCCCCGTTATCGCAGTCAGCGCCTCCATGTCACTGATCTCGGTCTACACCGAAGGAATCCGCTACACGGTCGAAGACGCCCAATCTCTGATGAGCCGCGCCAACCAGGCCATCAGAACCCTCGACAGCTACACCGAACGCCTAGAACAGGTGCTCCACCAGCTTTCCTCCCTCGAAATCGAAGCCAACGTAACCCTGCGCGACGTAGCCAGCACCCTCCAGCGTATGGAAATGGTGCGACGCATCGCAGTAGAAGCCGGGCACTATGTTGTAGAACTGGGCGATGTAGGCCGACTGGTCGCCCTCCAGCTCGAAGAACTAGCCACCCACGACCTGCCCGAAAGCTGGGTCGTGCTCCGTGACTACCTGCCCGCAGACATCACCCCCGAAGAGCTCCAAAAAGCCGTAGCTGCCCTGCAAGAACTCAACGACAAAGAAATCGTTGACTTACTCGTTATCGCCCGCACCGTGGGACTTGGCGAAGAACTCAGCGCCTCCCTACACCCCCACGGACACCGCCTACTAGCAGGCATCAAAACAATGCCCGGAGCTGTCGCAGACCGCCTAGTAGACCGCTTTGACGGCCTCCAATCCCTCATGGCCGCCAGCCTCGATGACCTACGCGCCGTAGAAGGAATCGGGGAACAAAGAGCACGCGTCATCCGCGAATCACTCTCCCGCATGGCAGAAAGCTCCCTGCTCGAACGGTTCATGTAGGTCCCCACCCCGCACCGGTCAGCCGGTAGCTAAGTCACACCTAAAATGTCAGCCCCCGGCTTTATGCTGTGACTATGGCTACCCGAAAAAACACCCGCTCCCGCTCCACCAACGCCTACCGGTGCACCGAATGCGGCTGGACCACCGCTAAATGGGTAGGCCGCTGCGGCGAATGCCAGTCCTGGGGCACCGTCGAAGAAGCCGCCACCGGTGCCATCGCCGCCAAAACCACCGTAGCCTCCAGCGTCCAAACCCCCGCACAACCCATCGGGGCAGTCGACTCCACCGTCGCCCAATATATGAGCACCTGCAACCCCGAATTCGACAGGGTCCTCGGCGGCGGGCTCGTCCCCGGCGCAGTCATCCTCATGGCTGGTGAACCCGGCGTCGGTAAATCCACCCTCCTACTCGATGTAGCTGCCACCTTCGCCCGCGGCAAAGCCACCGGCAAAGCACACAACGTCCTCTACATCACCGGCGAAGAATCCGCCGCCCAGGTCAAACTCCGCGCCGACCGCATCGGCGCACTCGCCGACACCCTCTACCTCACCAGCGAAACAGACCTCGGCACAGCCCTCGCCCACATCGAACAGGTTAGCCCTGACCTGCTCATCATTGACTCCGTGCAAACCCTAGCCTCCACAGACGTTGAGGGGAGCGCAGGCGGCGTAACCCAGGTGCGAGAAGTCGCCGCCAGCATCATCGCCGCCGCCAAACGCCGCAACATGTGCACTCTCCTGGTCGGGCACGTCACCAAAGAAGGCACCATCGCAGGCCCCCGCCTCCTAGAACACCTGGTCGATGTCGTCTGCCAATTCGAAGGCGACAAACACTCCCACATCCGCATGCTCCGCGCCATCAAAAACCGCTTCGGCCCCACCGACGAAGTCGGCTGCTTCGACATGCACGAAGACGGCATAGCACCCGTCACCGATCCCTCCGGCCTCTTCGTCTCCCGCACCCCCCACCCGGTGGCCGGAACCTGCGTCACTGTCACCATGGAAGGCCGCCGCCCCCTCCTAGCAGAAGTCCAAGCCCTCCTCGACCAAAGCGCAACACCCCAGCCCCGCCGAGCAACCAGCGGCCTAGATAGCTCCCGCATCTCTATGCTGCTCGCCGTCCTCCAAAAACGAGCCGGCTTCAACGTGGGAAAACTCGACTGCTACATCTCAACCGTCGGCGGCGCCAAAATATCTGAGCCCTCCGCAGACCTCGCATGCGTCATAGCCCTCGCCTCAGCCGCCCAAGACAAACCACTCCCACGCAAACTCGCCGTCTTCGGAGAAGTGGGCCTAGCCGGTGAAGTCAGAGCCGTACCGGGCATCCGCCAGCGCATTGCCGAAGTAGGACGCCTGGGCTTCACCCACGTCATTGTTCCTGCCTCCCCAGCAGGCGTGGGCCAAGTACCCGCCGGAGTATCGGTGCGCGAAGTGGCATTGCTGGGGGAGGCTCTAGCCCTGCTCTTTCCCAACGCTGGGAATTAGTTATCGTGATATTCTGCCCAGTACTGGTGCCTGCCAAGATCCCTTAAACGCCAGCCCCGAGCCAGTTGGCAGGGACTTACACTGGGCTTTGCTCGGTATCATGCCCGCTAACTTCCCTTAAACGCCAGCCCCGAGCCAGTTAGCGGGCACGATACCGAGCTGGGCAACTGCCCTAGAAGACCAGCCCCGCATCAGCTAGCGGGCACGATACCGAGCTGGGGAACCTACTTCTCAGTCTCAATATTCTGCTCAATAAGGGCTAGCTGCTGGGTATTTAGCTCCTGCTGTTTCTCCACGCGGGCAAGGCCAGCCGTCAGCTCTGGAGCCACCTTCACAGTTGCCTGTGGCCCCGTAGGCTCCTGCCCACCAGACCGTGCAGAAGCCCGGTCCTTAGCCCGCAAAACAATAGTAAGCTGTTGCGTATCGGCCCGGTGCTTTTCCTCAACCAAGGGCTGCTGAGCCGATTTCAAGGGGCTAGGCTGAACCGGAATCATACTGGTAGTCGGAGCGTGCTCAGTCATAGAATCACCCAGCGGAACCAGCATAGACTCCGCCTCCGCATGAGTCAGCCCCGAGGCCTCCAAAAGATCCACCACCAGCGGGCGCAACATTAAAACCAGGGCTTCCGCCTCCATACTCTGAACACCCATCATGTGGGGCTCTAACCGCCCCGCTAAGAGCGACAAATTCTGGCGTGCCTGCATCATGCAGGCTGAACGGGTTTTAGCCTCCGGCGCAGACATACCTTCACCCAAAATCCCGATAGCATCACCAATGTGGGTAAGGGCCTGGGCAATTGAGCTAATTGCCCGGTGCGAAATCTGCACGTTATTAATGGTCGAAGCCATACGACGATTAAGCACCCGGGTATTACGGATCGCATAGTCAATCTTGCTTAGAACCTGACTATAGCCTTCCAGCTCTTTCATGTGTGAGCGACCGGTCCAGGCCAACTGAGCCATCCCCTTAGAGGTAATAATGTCCTTCTCACAGGTGGTATAGAGAGGCTGAAGCCTACGGGCACTACCCAGTGCATACCAGGCCTCCTTACCGTCATAATGCTCCATTGCCGTCCCAGCATCACGGAAAACAGAGGCAAAAGCACTCATCAACTTGCGGGCGTTCTCACGCGGAGTTCTGCGCGGATCCTTAGGGAAGAGAAACATCAACAAGAAAGCGCACAAGCCACCCACAATCCCGTCAAGACTGCGGCCAAAAGGCCCGTCCGCATTAGGTGGTAGCAAGACAACCAGGCAAGACTGCAAACCCATCTGAATAGTAAAAAGAATCCCGTTATCCAAGAACCGGGCCAACATAATCGACAGGAACATCACTAAGCCAGCCTGCCAAATCCCTTGACCCAGAACTATCATCATGAGGTCACCCATCAAAATACCCAGCGTCACCCCAAAAGAAACCTCAAGGATACGGCGGGCATGAGTAGCACCCGTGATATAGCCCAGCGACACAATTGCAGCGGTCGCGGCAAAAATTGGTTGCCTATGGCCCAGAACTTGCTCAGCAAAGAGATAAGCGCCAATACCAGAGACCACAATCTGAAGGGACTGGAAGAACCCCTCCCTCATACGAATCACACCCAGGCGACCCCGGTGCGCTGCCTTCTTCCTGATGACACTAACCTGCTGACCAAAACACATGCCTACCATTCTAGTAGGAGCCCATCACCACCCCACCTTCCCAGTCTTAACGCCCACTGTGCGCCCTCTGTTCACCCACCGTTTACTCAGTGCTAGCCCACCTGCTACCTAAGCTCCCTAAAGTCATAGACGTTAGATACCTGACCAACTGTTCAACGGTTGTCGGCCCCACCCAAACACGGTCGGCACAAGAGAGCACACAAACAAAGGATCCTCATACCGTGAAGGCTAAGTCACTCGCTCGCTGGAGCTCACTTGCATTTGTTGGCGCACTCGCCCTCACCGCTTGCGGCTCAGATAACGCAACCGGAACCGGCTCCAGCGCCGGTGGTAGCTCGTCCTCCCTCCCCTCAAGCGCCCTGACCGGTGTTGGCGCATCCTCACAGCAGGCAGCCATCACAGCCTGGGAAACCGGCTTCGCCAACATCGGCGGTACCGTCCAGTACTCACCCGATGGCTCCGGTGCTGGCCGCGAGGCCTTTCTGGCTGGTGGCGCCGCTTTCGCAGGCTCCGACCGTGCCCTCAAGACCGAAGAGTGGGAAAAATCCAAGGAAGTCTGCGGCCCCGACGGCGCAATCAACATCCCGGTCTACATCTCACCCGTTGCTATTGCCTTCAACCTGCCCGGCATTGACTCCCTCAACCTCGATGGCGAAACCATGGCCAAAATTTTCAAGGGTGAAATCACCACCTGGAAGGATGCAGCTATCGCCTCCCAGAACGAGGGCGTCACCCTGCCCGACACCAAGATCACCGTGGTACACCGCTCCGATGACTCCGGTACCACCGAGAACTTCACCGAATACCTGCAAGCCGCCTCCAACGGCGCCTGGGACGTAGAAGCAGACGGTAACTGGCCCTCCCAGTACTCCGGTGAATCTAACAAGGGCACCTCCGGTGTTGTCTCCACCACCTCATCTACCGAGGGCGCTATCACCTACGCTGATGCCTCCGCTATCGGCAACCTCGGCAAGGTAAACGTCAAGGTCGGTGATGATTACGTTGAGCTCTCCGCAGAGACTGCCGCAAAAGCCGTTGAACTTTCAGAGCGGGTAGGCGGCATGAACAAGAACGACATGGCAATCCAGGTCAACCGCACCCCCGAAGACCCCACGGCCTACCCCGTAGTCCTGGTCTCCTACCATATCGTCTGCTCCGGCTACTCAGATGAGGACAAGGCAAGCCTAGTCAAGGCCTACGAGAGCTACGTCGTCAGCGAGCAGGGCCAGAAGGATGCTGCAGACGCAGCCTCATCTGCCCCTCTGACATCGGCACTGAGCACTGATGCCCAGAAGGCAGTCGAGTCCATCACCGTTACTAAGTAACTCTCACCCCGCCAACGGTGCGGCTAGTTGTGATAACTAGCCGCACCGTCTCGAGTAAGACAAGGCCAAAGGCTCAAATCAATTACTATGTCAACTACTGAAGTATCGCAGCATGGCCCAGCAGGTGGCCGCGCGAAAACTCAAGACCTGCCCGCTGTCGGCAACCCAGCGGCCGACAAAATTTTCTCGGGTATTTCCCTGGGTGCGGGTGTCCTAATCCTAGTCGTTCTTGCAGCTGTTGCTATCTTCCTGGTGGCTCAGGCTCTACCGGTCTTCACCTCTGACCCGGCTGAACTGCCCAGCGGTAGTTTTGTTCAGTACATCGGGCCGCTGGCCATCGGTACACTGATTGCCTCGGCTATCGCCCTACTCCTTGCCACCCCTATCGGTATTGGTGTAGCGCTCTTTATCTCCCACTACGCCCCGCGTAAGCTGGCCCAGAGCATCGGCTACGTCATTGACCTGCTAGCAGCTATCCCCTCTGTTATCTTCGGTGCCTGGGGCGCCTCGGTGCTAGCGCCCAAGATTGTTCCTTTCTACGACTGGCTAGCAACCTACTGTGGTTTCCTGCCCATCTTTGCCGGTCCCGCCTCGCAGACCGGTAAAACCATCCTGACCGCGGGCATCGTGCTGGGCATCATGATTCTGCCCATCATCACCTCCATGTGCCGTGAAATTTTTGTTCAGACCCCGCTCCTGCAACAGGAAGCCGCCCTGGGGCTAGGTGCAACTCGCTGGGAAATGATACGGATGACGGTCCTTCCTTTTGCCCGCGGCGGCATCATCTCATCGGTCATGCTAGCCCTAGGCCGCGCCCTGGGCGAAACCATGGCTGTGACCCTGGTACTAGCCTCCGGCCCACTGACCGCTTCACTCATCACCTCAGGTAACCAAACCTTCGCCTCGGAAATCGCCCTGAACTTCCCCGAAGCCTACGGGCTACGCATGTCAGAGCTGATTGCCGCCGGTATGGTGCTCTTCGTCATCACCCTCATGGTCAATATCATGGCCCGCATGATTGTGTCCCGCTACAAGGACTTCTCAGGAGCTAACTAATGTCTGTAGCTAGCAGCAAATCCCGCTTTACCAGCCGCCAGGCCCCCCGCTGGCTTGCTCCGGCTGTTGGTCTGGGCGCTCTTATCCTGGGCGCTGCAGCCAGCTCCCTCATGGGTTTCTCCATAGCAACCTTCGCTGTTTTCTCCGGGCTCATCTTTGTCCTGGCCGGGCCACTAGCCCTAGGCTCCATTGAAGGCAAACGAAAGGGGCAGGACGCCTTTGCCAGCTACCTGGTCTATGGCACCTTCCTTCTAGCTCTGCTGCCCCTGGTGTCGGTTCTCTACACCGTACTCGCCCGGGGCATCCCCGGCCTCTCCGGTAACTTCCTGAGTACATCCATGAAGGGCGTCACCGGCGTCCACGACAACGCGGCAGCCGAGGGCACCGGACCGGTACTGGGCGGTATCTACCACGCCATCCTTGGCACCTTAGAGATCACCCTGCTTGCCACCGTGATCTCTGTGCCGATTGGCCTACTAACCGCTATCTACCTGGTTGAATACGGCCAGGGTAAATGGTTGTCCAAAGCAATTACCTTCTTCGTGGACGTTATGACGGGTATCCCCTCAATCGTGGCCGGTCTTTTTGCCGCCTCTTTCTTCGCACTTATCTCGGGTGACCCTATGAACCGTATGGGTCTGGTCGCTGCGGTAGCGCTATCGGTGCTCATGATTCCCACCGTAGTTCGTAACGCCGAAGAAATGCTCCGAATCGTGCCCAACGAACTGCGTGAAGCGGCCTACGCGCTGGGCGTGCGTAAATGGCGAACCATCATGAAAGTCGTCATCCCTACCGCAATCTCAGGTATCGCATCCGGTGTCACCCTGGCTATCGCCCGAGTTATCGGTGAAACCGCCCCGATTCTGGTAACCGCAGGCTTCGTCACCTCCATCAACTGGAACGCCCTGGGCGGCTGGATGGCCACACTACCCACCTACATCTACTACCAGATCATGTCACCGACCAGCCCCACCGCAGCCGGAGTTTCCGAGACCCGCGCCTGGGCGGCGGCACTGATTCTGATTCTGATTGTGATGATCCTGAACCTAACAGCCCGCCTTATCGCCAAATTCTTCGCCCCCAAGACCGGGCGCTAAGCACCCGGCCCGAGCGGCCTCCCTCTTTAGAGACTTCATCTTGAAAAAGGAAAACACATGTCAAAGCGTATCGACGTTGAAAACCTGAACGTGTACTACGGTGACTTTCTCGCGGTAGAAGATATCACCATGGCCATTGAGCCACGAACAGTGACCGCCTTCATCGGCCCCTCCGGCTGTGGCAAGTCAACCTTCCTGCGTACCCTCAACCGCATGCACGAAGTTATCCCCGGCGCCCGGGTCGAAGGCAAGGTCCTGCTCGACGGGGACGACCTCTACGGCAAGGGAGTAGACCCCGTGACCGTGCGCTCGCAGATCGGCATGGTTTTCCAGCGGCCTAACCCCTTCCCCACCATGTCAATCCGTGAAAACGTCTTAGCAGGGGTCAGGCTCAACAACCGCAAAATTTCTAGGAGTGACGCCGATGAGCTGGTTGAGAGCTCGTTGCGCGGTGCTAACCTCTGGAAGGAGGTTAAGGATCGTCTAGATAAGCCGGGTTCCGGCCTGTCGGGCGGCCAGCAGCAGCGCCTGTGCATTGCCCGCTCCATAGCGGTCAAACCTGATGTAATCCTGATGGACGAGCCCTGCTCCGCCCTGGACCCTATCTCTACACTGGCCGTGGAGGATCTTATCAATGAGCTGAAAGAAGAGTTCACCGTGGTGATCGTGACCCACAATATGCAGCAGGCCGCTCGCGTCTCAGACAAGACCGCCTTCTTCAATATTGCGGGAACGGGTAAACCGGGCAAGCTCATTGAATATGCCCCCACCCAGGAAATCTTCAACAACCCCCGAGAAAAGTCCACCGAGGATTACGTCTCAGGCCGTTTCGGCTAAAAAATAAAAGAAGCCCAGCTCCCAGACGGGAGCTGGGTTCCTTTTTACTCTCCGCGCATCTTGCGGCGTACCCAGCCGCGTAGAGTGGCGTTTTCTTCTGCCTCAATCAGAGAATCAGCCAGCTCCGCGTTCCTACGCTCGAGTTCATCGGCGCGGGCTTGGGCACGGTCGCGCTGGAGCAGACGCTGGTAGTCCCAGGAAAGCGCTCGGTCACTTTCAGCGCGAGCTAGGGAGGCTGCCAGCGAAATCTCGGCAATATCGTCACGAACCAGCAGATTAGTGAGATTCCATTCACCGGTAAAAAGCGTGGGAGTACTGTCTAGATTTTGGATAGTTGGGGCCAGATGGTTGCTCTTGTGGGTTAAGACAGTGGATACGGCATCCCACCACTGAGCTGAGAAAGCACTCAGGCGGTTTGTGCGTGCTTGCAGGCTTGCAGAAAGCTCAGGGCGTAGCTGAACTACCTCGTGCAGTGCCTCAAGGGGGGCTGCTGAGTTTAAGAGGGCCAGGGGTATAGCGTAGTTCTCTGCACCGTACTGGCTCATCATTCCTCGTACCCGCATGTCGGTAAAAGCATCGGGTAGCAGGGCTACGAAAGGAATACCCGCTGAGAGGGAAAATACCCCGGGGTGGTAGCGGGTCGAAAAACCGATGTAAGCTCCCCTGTGTACCTGGACGGCGTCGTCTGCATGGACGACCGGTAGCTCAATGGGGTTCGAGAACATGTGTGAGGCAATCTCTCGGTGAACCGCTACATCGCCCTGTTGCTCCTGCTGGGGCTGGCCCATATGGGGCAGGAAGACGGTGCCTAGGCCGTACTGGCGGTGCATATCGTCCAGGATCTGACCGATTATCCGGGACTGCCCGGAGTTCAAGCCGTTGAAGGTGGCACAGATATAGTTCTCGGGCAAATCAACAATCGGGCGTCCGGGTAGGGAGCGGTGCTTATGTTGGTAGAAAGTAGCGTCATCTGCAATGAGGTTAGCTTTAAGACCGCGGGACAGGGCCCAGCTGTAGGAGCTAGATTCGCGCAGGCCAACGAGCTGGGCTATATCGAGCATCTCGTGCAGAACCTTTGCATCGGCTTCGGTAAGAACCGGTCCCAGAGACTGACCCGAAATAACCAGGGGTATTTGATAGGCCTGAGCGATCAGAGCATAGGCAACCCGCTCGTAGAGTAGCCAGCCATAGGTGGAGTTCATATTGCCGCCACCAGCTATAACTATGCCGTCTACTGCTGATACATTGTGCACAAAATCTGTGATTTCTGACCGTGCTGGTGCACCTGCTAAATGAGCGCGGAGCTCAGCAATATAAAGCTCACGTTCAGCAGGGGGCCAGGGTACCTGCAGGGTTGCCATATAGTCGCTTGCGGACCCAATATATTGCCTGGAATGTTCGACGTCACGGGTTGCGATGACAACATCGAACCCCCGCCGGGTAAGTTCCGCGGACACTGTAATGCCCATAGCCTCGTCGCCCACATGGTACTGAACCTGCCCTAGATCGGCGAGCACAAGAATACGTGGCATGGTTAACGGTTTCCTTTCACCAGACGAGTCAGGCGTGATTTGAGGGAGAGCGCCCGCTCGATGCGGTTAAGCTGCTCTGCGGTGGCACGACTTGTTTCTTCTAACCGGTCCAGCTTGCTGTTGATAGCTGCCAGCTCGTCAAGGACGCTGTTGGTCAAGTCAATGTTATGCCCTACTCTGCCATCGACTTGATTTGCTAGGTGTGCCTGGAAGAGATAGGAGCCTAGCCGACCCTGCTGTGAGAGGTCTTCGCGGATAGCCCGCGCACGTACCCGTCCGTCGAAAATGTTATGGAGTATCTGGCCTGCGTAGACACTGTTGGCGTTAGAACCGTCTGCTTGGGGCCTTTTGGACCAGTGAGCGAGGTTCTGGTCGATAAAGTGTACCGGGTAGCGGGAGGCTACCCGGATATTGAACTCCCAGTCTCCGGTCACGGGTAAGGATTCGTCGTAGTAGCCTAGCTCTTCGTGCAGACTCCGGCGGTAGAGGATAGAGATGGGGACAGCTCGGTTGATACGCATGAGGTCTTGAATCGTGATGTCGTTGAGGAAGCCCCAGAAAGGTCTTGACTCGATGAATTCTAAGGTGCCCTGATCGGTGATACGTTCAAAATATTCATCAGTGCGTACGGTGACTAACTGCCCGTCGGTTTCTTCCAGGGCCGCTACGGTAGTTTCCAGGAAAGTTGGTTCCCAGAGGTCATCATCGTCATGAATGGCTATATAGGTCGATTCTGTGGCTTTGATGCCCAGATTAGATGCGGCCTCCATACCCTTTGATGAGCCTGTATGAAGGATCTGGATTCCTGAGAGGCCCTGAGCTTGTGCTACCAGTTGTTCTACGACTTCACGGTCACCACCGTCGTTAACGATAGCTACCGTGTAGTCCGTGTAGGTTTGTTCGGCGATGTTGGCTAGAGCTCTCCTCAGAAAGAGCGGTCGATCTTTGGTGCGAACGATAATTGCAACTTTTGGCATGGCACTTTCAGACTGTTTGGGGCGAGGTTCTCTTCCCAATATAGCGAATGGTGGCTGACTCCGCGATGTCGGGGTTTGCCCCTGTTTGTGGGGAAAGACCCTGAGCTAAAGCAGGGGCGAGAGAGCCAGGAGCAAAACTGCTGAGAGTATGAAGCAGGCCGGCAGAGTGATGACCCATGTGAAAATAATGCGCACAACAATTTTGAGACGCACCGCTGCGAACCGCTGGTTAACCCCGGAGCCCAGAACTGCCGATGCTGATAGGTGGGAGGACGATACCGGAGTGTTCAGGAAGAACTGCAGAAGCACGAGCGCTAAAGCGGTGGAGCTTTGGGCGATAGCCCCTCGCAGGGGGTCGACTCTGACCATCTGGTGAGCGAAGGTGTAGCCGATACGGGAGCTTCCGCGGGCCGTGCCCAGGCCCAACACCATGGCCAGGAAAATCGCCGATATAACGTAGGTCGTCGGAGCGACATCCAGCCCTGCCGAGAGGAGTAGAACCGCGTATATCACCACAGCTCGCTGCCCTGTTTGCACGCCGTGCACCAGGGATATAAGGGAGTTCGCCAGGGACAGGATAATACGGGAGAACCTGTTGACGGTGGCGGGGTAGGTGCCTTGAAGTAACCCGTAGAAAGGGAAAACAGCGGCCCAGGAGAAACAGAAAAGGACAAGGGGAACCAGGATCAGGGGAATGATGAGGAAGGTGGTGAGCGGTTCAGAAAAGGGGTTAAAACGGCCAAGCCCTACTGTTTGTGCCGCCCAGGCAGCCCCCGCAAGGCCACTGATGAGTGCGTGGGTTGAGGACGAGGGCATACGGAACCACCAGGTGATGAGCCCCCACATGACTGCGGCGGTGAGGGTTGCCAGGATCATGCCCAGGCCGGTCTTGCCCTGGGGAACAGTAAGCCAGTGTGTTGTCACCGATCCCAGAGCAAGGCCGGTGAGGGCCATGCCTAGAAAGTTAAAGAGGGCGCTAGTGCGTAAAGCTACCTTGGGTGTGAGTGCTCGTGTCTTGACGGGGATCGCTGTTGCGTTGGGAGCATCGTGAAAACCTGTCACAAAGGTGAAGCCGATGAGGGCTATACAGCTAAGGGCGAAGAGAAGCAGGGTCACTAGGATTCCTGAACGATGATACGACCGATTTCTGTGGCGACGGTGCGCATGGCTTCGGAGGCTTCAACCAATTTATGGATAAACCGCCTGGTTTGCAGATAGCGACTCTGCTTGTAGCGGCCCTGGATATCGGCATCGTACTCCTCTGCGATTCTTACGGCCTGTTTGGTGATGCGGAGCATGGTTATCCAGTAGTTGTCCATATCGCGCAGGGTGCTGAGTTTGGGGATGATGCCTGTGGTGAGTACGGCCTGACGCTGAATGAGGTCAAGAAGGGTCGCGGCCTTAGGAGAGAATCTGACAATGCCGTAGAGGTGAAGAATATTTGCGGCGGAGGTGAGCTTTTCAACGGCGGTGTTGAGAGAAACAGCGAGTGCGTAGATATCTTCGCGGGCAATAGGTGTGGAGAAGGAGCTACGGACCGCTGTCATGGTTGCTAGAAGCATGTCGAGTGTTTCAGCTTCGTGGGTGAGTGTTCTTTCGAGCAGTTCGGGGTAGCGGTCTTCGGGGGAACCCACCATTTCGGAGAGCAGGGCAGCGGAAGCTGAGACCTGTTCGGAGAGGCCGGCAAGGGCTTTTAGCGAAGTGTTTTCTTGGGGGAACATGCGCTGGAGCATTTGCCGTTTCTCCTGATGATGCTGTCTGGTCTGCTTGTGCTTATGGTACCGCCAGAAAGTTAACAAATGCTGGGGTGGCGCTACCCTTGGGCACGCAAAAGCCGGACAGCCAGCCCAAGAGGGTGGTGCCCGGCCTAAGCCGTATGAAAGTTGAGGGATGCCAGGCTGGGAGCGCCTCTCGGCGGTAGGCCGCTCGAAGCGGCTAAAGATTTGGAGCCCGGGGCTACCTTAGCAGCCTGACATCTTGTAATACATCTTTCTCCTCTGCGGTGCCTCTGTCAAGCTGTGTACGGGGTCTTTGTGGGGCCTCTAGTGAAAGCAGAAGCGGCCGCTTAGTGCAAGTTCTTCTCTCCTGTGTCACCAGTGTGTGGCGGGGGCTAAATATTTGGGTAATAAGCTGGGTTACTATTGACTAAGAATGTGATGTACGACATTGTTATTGTACGCTCGCACTTTTACACACCGTGAATCACTGATTCAAAGGAATCCTTCAATGAATGAAAAATACACACCCAAGAAGGTAGCTCGCGCCAGCGTGGCATCTGTCCTGGGCTTGGGTATGGCCCTAACTTTGGGTCTGCCCGCAGCAAGTGCCCTAGAAGATGCCCGGCTCTTCCAGGGCTCGGTAGACGATATGGTGCAATCTGGCCATCAGATTGGCGACCAGGTTATTAGTCCCTCCATGCAGGCCGCTGAAGGCCAGGTGAGCGTCTTCGTCCAGTTCCGCGGTAAGGGAGCTTACGAGAGTACTCAGCCGGACTCTGTTCTGCAGGGTGAGCAGGCAACTGCCGTTGATGCTCAGGCGCAGGTGCAGGCTATTGCCGCAGCTGTTGAAAAGCAGGGTCAGTCAGCTGCAGCTGCCGCAGGTGCAGATGTTATTTACACTGCCCACAACACCGTACGCGGTGTTGCCTTGCGCGGTGACGCCGCTAAGATTCGTGAGCTTGCCTCGCGTAGTGATGTAGTTAAGATTTCCCCCATCGTTGCCAAGTACCCTTCAAATGCCGGCTCAGCCATTGATACCAAGGCCATTGCCTCCTGGCAACAGACCGGTTTCACCGGTGAAGGTGTCAAGATCGCTGTGATCGATACCGGTATCGATTACACCCACACCCAGTTTGGTGGTCCCGGTACCGGCGAGGCTTACGCTAAGGCTTCAGCTTCGAGCGAGATGCCAGCGGCAGATTCTGGCCTCTACGACCCCGAGAAATTTATTGGCGGTTATGACCTAGCTGGTGATGACTACGGCAGTAAAACTCGCGTCCCTCAGCCAGACGGTAACCCCCTAGACTGCAAGGCCGCCGGTCACGGTACCCACGTTGCTGGCACTGCAGCTGGTTACGCGGTCAACCCCGACGGTAGCACCTTCAAGGGTGACTACACCAAGATCACAGAAGACCAGATGCGCGATATGAAGATCGGTGCTGGCACCGCTCCCGGTGCTCAACTTGTTGGGCTGCGTGTCTTTGGCTGTGAGGGCTCAACCGATCTGACGGGCCTGGCTCTTGACCGAGCATTGGACCCTAACGGCGACGGTAAATACGATGACCGTGTTGATGTGGTCAACATGTCACTGGGCTCCGACTTTGGTGCCATTGATGACCCTGAGAACGCCATGGTTGATGCTCTGACCCGCTATGGAATTCTAAGCGTTGTCGCCGCCGGTAACTCATCAGCAGCTAAGGGTAATGGGGACACCTACTCTGTCTCCGGTAACCCAGCAAACGCTGTATCCGCACTGGCGGTAGCCAACTCGATTGGTTCGACTACCTATGTGGATAAGGCAGAGGTAACGGCTCCTAGCGACCTTGCTGGCCAGGTAAAGGGCTCCTACTCGGTTAGTTTCGATTATGCCGCTGCTTCTGAGGAAGAGCTTAGCGGCACCGTTGTCGCAGCGCCCGAGAATAACAAGTTTGCCTGTGACGCATTCCCCGCAGGCACTGATTTCGGTGGCAAATGGGTCTTTATTGATTGGACCGATAACTTCGAGACCTTCCCCTGCGGCTCTAAGGTCCGTTTCGACAACCTAGAGAAGGCAGGAGCCAAGGGCGTTGTCCTGGCTTCTAACCTGGAGATCGAAAATATCGGCATTGCCGGTAACGCAACAATCCCCGGTATCCGCCTCAGCAAGAGTGATGCCGAGAAAGTTCGCCCGGCAGCCCAGGCCGGCAACCTAAAAATTAAGCTCCAAAGCGACTGGGTGGGTTCTCTGGTTGTAGACTCAGAGCAGTTTGACCGGGTCAATGAATCCTCAGGTAGGGGCGTTCACGGCTCCCAGGGCTTCACCAAGCCCGATGTTGCCGCCCCCGGTACCAACATTGGCTCAGCAGCCGTGGGTAGCGGTAACGGTAAGGCTATTTTCACCGGAACTTCAATGGCTAGCCCCCACGTAGCCGGTATCGCCGCTCTGGTCTACCAGGCTCACCAGAACTACTCAGCTCCCCAGGTCAAGGCCGCGATCATGAACTCTGCTGTTCACGACCTGAAAACCGCTGACGGTGCTGTCCAGTCCGTTGAGCGTGTAGGCTCCGGCCGCGTTGATGCTCTCCAGGCCGTCAACCAGAATGTGCTGGTCTATAACTCAGACACCCCCGCGCAGGTTTCCGAGAGCTTTGGTGTGGTTGAGGTCCTCCCCACGGCCGGTGTTCAGAGCTACACCCGCGACCTGACCGTAGAAAACTACGACTCAGTAGCTCACACCTACGCACTGTCCTTCGAGGCTTCCTCAAAGACTCCCGGTGTCACTGTCTCTACCCCCGGTAGTGTCACCGTTCAGCCCGGCCAGAAGGCACAGGTAACTGTGACTGTGACTGTTGATCCTGCTCAGCTGGCTAAGACACTGGACCCGGCAAGTAGAGCTGAACAGCTTGATTTTGCCCGCCAGTATCTGAGCATTGAGTCAGGTCGCCTGCTCCTGACTGAAGGTGATCAGCAGACCCGCCTACCTATTCAGATCGCTCCTAAGCCTGTTGCTGATATGAAGGCTGCATCCTCAAGCATTGAATTTGCTAACGATGCAAGCCAAGCAAAGATCGACCTTGAAGGTAGCCCTGTAGATCAGGGCGGTTACACCTCCCTGGTTGGTGCCTATCAGCTGGGCGCTAAGAGCGACCGTATTCAGAGCTCACGTCTTGGTGCTCTGACCAGCCAGCGCGTTGACCTGCAGTACGTGGGCGCTTACAGCAACGTTCCTGAGCTCGAGGCCTCCGGCGGAGATGTAGCCAAGGACGGCATCATGACCATCGGCCTTTCAACCTGGGCTAACTGGGAAAACCTCACTCCGACTACAGCAGTAGAAGTGGGAATCGATCTGGACGGTGATAACCGTGCTGACTACGTTGTGATGACACAGCGCCTCCCCGGCCTGGACTATCCGCTGGTTTACACCACCGGCTACGATAAGGGTCAGCTGACTCTGCTGGATGTTCAGCCCCTTAACGGAGCCTTAGGTGATGTTGACACCAACACCTTCGATAGCAACGTCATGGCGCTACCTGTTAAACTGTCGGCTATTGGTTTGGATGAAGCTAAGGCCAAGAACCTGCGCTACTCTGTCTCTACCTACTCCTGGTACGAACCATCCACCGTGGACCAGACCGACTGGATTAGCTACAACCCCTACTCACCTGAGCTCACTTTCTCTGGTAAGAGCTCAGATGCTCAGGGCCTGTTTGTCGATGCACCCGATGCCGACATCACTGTAGGCCGCCAGGGTCCCGGTAGCGCTACAAACAATGAGGCCTTGCTCCTGCACTTCCACAACGCCAGCGGTGACCTAACCGGCACCAAGAGCGGTGAAGATGGCGCTAAGGCTGAGGTCCTCAACGTTACCGAGACTAGCCCCTCCGTTGTTGAGGGCAAGCCCCGTTTCACCGATGTGAAGCCCGGCGACCAGTTCTACAAGGAAATCTCTTGGCTGGCTGACCAGAAGATCACCACCGGTTACCCCGATGGCACTTTCCGCCCGCTGAACAAGGTTGAGCGCGGCGCTATGGCAGCCTTCTTCTACCGTATGGCTGGTTCACCCCAGTACACCGCACCCAGCGAATCACCTTTCTCTGATGTACCTACCAGCCATCAGTTCTACAAGGAAATTGCCTGGATGCACGATATGGGTATCACCACCGGTTATCCCGATGGCACCTTCCGCCCCCAGGCTAACGTCAACCGTGACGCTATGGCAGCCTTCTTCTACCGCATGGCCGGGGAACCTGCCTACGCGGCACCGGCTGATTCTAAGTTCAGCGATGTGAAGCCCGGCGACCAGTTCTACAAGGAAATCTCCTGGCTGAACTCGGTTGGCATCACCACCGGCTGGGAGGACGGTAGCTTCCGCCCCGTCACCCCGATTGCCCGTGATGCTATGGCAGCCTTCATCTACCGTTACGACCAGAACGTAGTAAGCCGCTAAGGCCGCCTAGGGGCTAGCCGGTAAAACTTTTACCGGCACCCCCAGCAGGTAGATAGGTGAGGGGTCCCGGCCCGCTAGAAATAGTGGACCGGGGCCCTTTGCCGTGCCCAGAAAGTAAGCCAGGCAGAAGCTATTGCCAGCAAGGTAGGGCGAACGGCTAGTCGAGGGTGCCCGCCCGCCAGAGCGCAGCGGCTTCTTCAAGTTCCCCTGCCGTACCCAGGAGCTTGCGGGCCGCGGTGCGGAGCCGCTGAGCTCGGCTTGCCCCTTCGGCTTTGACCTCGGGGGAGGGCAGATGGAGAGGATCTGCGCTGTGCCTGTGACCGTGGTCGGTAAGCGACTGTCCGTGCCTTAGTTCTAGGGCAATATCGTCCTGCCCCAAGGAGAGCACCCGGCAAAAAGCGGCAAAGCGTTCCAGCGCTATATCAAAATCACCGGTATAGGCACCGGCCAGAATGGCATCAACGGTGGAGCAGATTTCTTCGGCAGTCGGAGGTGAGGGCACACCAGCGAGGGCCTGGGCCAGGTAGTTGGAGTGCATACCGCGCTCGTAGTAGTAGCTCATGAGCTGAGCGTTTGCGCGGATGATGCCGCGTAGGGCGTAGATACGCCAGAGGGCCCCTGCCACCGTCACGGGTGCAGCTCGTGCCCAGAGCTGGGCGACCGCTTCGATGCCGAACTCGTCGGTAAAGTGCACCAGCCGTTTGGTGACGGAGGGGTCTTCGTTAGCCCGGCCGCGGGCAAGAAGAGCGCGGGCGGAGGCTTGGGCGGCGGCTGTGAGGTCTTCTGGGCTGGTGTCGCCTTGGAGGCGCTCGAATTTTTCGGTGGAGAACTTGACGGGGCGGTGAAAGCGGGCGGCTGACATAGCTGCTAGTTTAGCCCTAGTTGCTGGGTGCCTGCCGAGCGGGTGGCCCAGCAGGTGAATAAGGTTTTGTGGGTACGGTGCTCAGCGTGTATAGTGGTAAGCGCTGAGTTCGTCTCAGTGGAGCGCCTTTAGCTCAGTTGGTAGAGCATCGGACTTTTAATCCGTGGGTCGTGGGTTCGAGCCCCACAGGGCGCACAGCTAAAGTCTCGTTAGGTTTTTCTAGCGAGACTTTTTGTTTCAGTCCTTGCAGAACCAATACAATATGCTCATGGAGCAGGAAAAGATTGAAGACCGTCTACTGAGCAAAAGCAAAGAAGCTTTTGCGCTGGCAATTGAGCTATATAACCGCCCCACACTGAGATATCACGCAGAAACGTGCTCGATCTTCCTCTGCAATGCGTGGGAACTGATGCTCAAAGCCTACCTGGTGAGGGAGAACGGGGAGGAATCCATCTATTACCCTGATGGGCGTACTATTTCGTTGGTGGAAGCTTTGAAGAAAGTTGATACCAACGATAAGAGCCCTCTGCGGGTTAACATGACGGAAGTTATCAGATTCAGAAATCTCAATACACACTTTGTCACTGATGAATATGAGATTTTTATTGGTCCTTTTCTGCAGGTTGCTGTAACAAACTACGCAGATAAGCTTCTTGAATTGCACGGAGAATCCGTCAGCGACCTTATCCCAGAGAACCATTTAGCGCTTGCTGTCCGCCGCGGGATGATCGAGCCTGAGACAATCCGAGCAAAGTACAGCCCGAATGTTGCTGAACAACTGCTCAGGATGAGCTCGTTGGCTTCAAATGCAGCCGGTAGCGAGAAAGACGGTAAGGTCGCGGCTATCTATGAGACGAGCTTCCGCCTTGTCCGTAAGGCCAAAGACGCAGATCTTAACGTGTATATTGATAAAGATGCGCAACAAGGAATCACCATAGTCAAGGATGTTAAAGATACCGCTAGCTACTACCCCTATACAGCCAACGGGCTTCTATCTGAGGTGAATAAACGTCTAAAGGCTCGGAAGATTCAGCTAGGTTACAGACAACAAACTTGCGAGTCGATTAATCGGTACCATCTTCAGAATTTTATTAAAGCTTTTCAGCTTAAAGGTAATGAGAAGTTCACCTATGACCGAAAAGCTCGTAATGAGACTAATTCATCGTGGGTTTATTCTCAGGCGGCAGCGGAGTTCATCATCTCAAAACTAGCGGAGAATCCAACAGAAATTTTGGATCAGATTTCTTTGCGCGTTAGGCAAAGACAATAGAAAAATTAGAGACACCGTCCCCAGGAGCAAAGGAATTCTCGGGCCGTAAGCCCTACTCCTATTCAGGAACCCAGCTGTACCCTTCTCAGGACGGTGTCTGACTCCAGACTACATTTTTACTTCGCGAGTGGCAACTGAGTGAAATGAACACCATAAACTTCTTAGTCATGGGTCGAGCCCCACAGGTCGCACAACTAAAACCCACCCCACTAGGTAAAACTAGGGAGATGGGGTTTTGTTGTAGGGTCAGGAAAAGCCCCAGGTCTCGATAAACTTTCGAAATTCAGACCAAGTAAGCACCCAACACAGCCGCATTATTCGGATCCTCAGAAAGCCGCTGAATATAGTAAGCCGCCGTGATGTCAGTAGACGAGTGCCCTAGCTGAGCGCTCGCATCTTACAGGCTAGATGTACGAGCAAGCAATGTCGCCACCGTCTTACGGAAGATATGAGGGAGCACCGGATAATCTACCCCTCCAGTCTGTAGGTGGGCGATTTTTCGGTGAGCTAACTGCAACGCAAGAGCGTAAAAAGCGCCTGCTTAAGCTACTCAAAAGGCGACGGAAAGCGGTAGCGGAGTTATTGCTTGTTGGGGCAGATGGTAAAAACGTTCTCAACAAGTTCAACCCAGGCATCAAGTGAGATACTGGGGTTTATGTCAAGTGCAATATCTCTCATGTCCTCTTCGCTGGGGGCGTCAGTCATGGTGTATATCGTGTTTCCTTCCCAGTACAAGGGGGAGGAGGGCGAGAACTTTCTGCAGGTGAACTTGCGGGTGAAGATGTAGGGTGCTAGGCATCTGCCTCTAAACTCTGCGGAGCGTGAGACGCTGGGGAACTCCGTACTGTATTGCCAGTCTCTCCAGGCTTGCCAGAAGGCGCTGTCAAAGTTAGTCTTCGATAGTTTCAGCACTGGATCTTCGCCGGTTAGATCGGTATTGATCATACCCAGGGCAAAACCTGCTGAGATGTGGTTGTATTGCATGTCTTTGGATAGCAATTTTTATCCTCCTGGTGTCTTGATGTAGCTCTGGTAGTTATCTTACGGTTGTGGCCATCTATTTCTAGGGTGCTTTCTTAGGTGCTTTTTTCTGGCTGTCCTTTGGGGTGGTGACAGGTCTCGATAAACTCTCGAAATTCAACGATAAATAACGGGTGTTCAGTGAGTAATTGGTGTTCCTGAAATCTCTTATTTCTCCTAGTTAAAAGGTTTTTAGAGAGTAATAAGTGTCACTAGGGGAAACGTGAAACTTGCAATCTGTGGGTCGTGGGTTCGAGCCCCACAGGGCGCACAGCTAAACCCCGGTCTTCCTAGGAAGACCGGGGTTTTCTTATGCTTGGGCTGGTAGTGCGCCTGTTCCTGGAGCTAGTTAGCTTTCAACACGCATTTTAGCGCTCCACGGGGCGTACCCCGGCGGGGTCTTCTGCCCCGTACTCAGCCCAGGAACCATCGTAGACGGCAATCTGCTGGTAGCCAGAAACATAGGCGGCTAGGGCATCCACGCAGGCGGTGACACCGGAACCGCAGGTGAAAATCAGTAGCTCTTTGCCATCGGCAACCTCATCGACAGCCTTTTTAACTTCATCGGGCTGACGGAACCTGCCCCGTTCATCGAGCAGGCTGGTGAAAGGTAGGTTGACAGAGCCGGGGATATGCCCGGCCCGTAAACCGGGGCGCGGTTCCGGCGCCTTGCCGGCAAAACGCTCAGCGCTGCGGGCATCAATAACCTGTGCTGAATCGTGACCCGCCATGGCCTTGGTGGTCAGGGCATCCACGAAAATCTCTCGGTCTTCTGCAAGGAAAGAGCCAGGGACGAAGGGGCCACGATCTAGAGGGAGCTGTTGGTAGCCAGCTTCTACCCAGGCGGGTAGGCCGCCGTCCAGAACAGCCACGTTGTCAAAACCCATGGCCACAAACATGAACCAACCACGGGCGGCAGAGAACATGCCCTGCCTGTCATAGACCACCAAAGCTGAGTCCTTGTTAATTCCCAGAGCCCGTGCCCTGTCTTCAAACTCGGGTGCACTGAGCATGGTGTGAACGCCTTGGGAGGCGCTGAATTGACCGTCAATATCGAAAGCGCGGGCACCGGGGATCCCCTCGCTTGCTCCTGCAAAGTCACCGACCGACGCGTCCAGAACAATCAGGTTAGGTGCCGTTAGATGAGCGGCAAGCCACTGTGCCCCTACGATAGGGAAGGTCAGCTTAAGAGGTGCAGTCGCTACAGACATAGTGTTCCTTTGCTCAGTGGAAAATCCTAGGGACCATACTACCGCCCCGAAAAGATAAAACCGTGGACTAGACTTTAATCCAGCAATTCCGCAACCCCCTTAGGCGTGCCAGAGTAAGAGAGCACGTCAGCACCAGTAGAAAGCCAATAGATGCCTATTCAGCACCCCAGCCATATTACCGTTCTGACTACCGGGGGGACCGTGGATAAAATCTACTCCCTAGAGGGGGAACTTATTATTGGCCCGCCCAGCGTTCCCGAGCTCCTGGGCCCTGTGCTCAGCGACATCAACTTCACGGTACAGAGTGTGCTGAAACTCGACAGCCTGGACATGACCGATCGGGACCGCGCAGTTCTTGCCTCCGCTCTCGAAGCGGTAGAGACCCAGCACGTCATGATCACCCACGGTACGGACACTATGCCCGAGACTGCTCGCTACCTGCAAGCGAACAAAAAGGCACAGGGCAAGGTCGTTGTGCTCACCGGGGCCATGCAACCGGCTTCTATGCGGGCCTCTGACGCCAGCTTCAACCTGGGGTCAGCGGTAACTGCCCTGGGGCTTTTAGAGCCTGGTATCTACATTGCTATGAGCGGGCGAATCTTCCCCGCGACCACAGTCCTTAAAGATAAGGCGCGGGGAATCTTCACCCAGGGTAACTAAACCCTACCGGGGGCGTGGCCTAGACAGCCCGGCCCGGTGTCAGAATATTGTTGGGGTCCAGTGCCGCCTTAATGGCGCGCTGGGCCGCAAGAGTAGCCGGGCTGAGCTGTTCGAGCATGCCCTGCATCTTCAGAGAGCCGATGCCGTGTTCACCGGTGACGGTACCGCCTAATTTGAGCGCTTCAAGGCCGATTCTGTCTAAGAGTTCGTGGGCCTGTGCCTGGCCTTCCTCCCCATCTGCTGAGTAGACAGCCGGGTGTAGGTTGCCGTCCCCTGCATGGGCAGAGATTGTGACTTTACGGCCGTACTCGGCTTCTAGCTCCCGGATTTTTGCTACGAAGAGGGAGAGCTTCTCTAGCGGTACGCCAGTGTCACCAAAGACCAGGTAGCCCTCTGCAATGGTGGCTGAATGAACCAGTCTGCGGGTTTCCATGAGATCTAGCCCGGGTAGAGCTGCAGTCTCAATCGCACCACCCTGAGCACACCGCTGTGCAAAGGCCTGAGCCTGTTCTAGGGCACGTGGCCCGGTGGTTTTACCCATGACGATAGCGGCCTTCGGAATGGTCAGACCCCTGCTGTGGTGCTTCTCAATCATGGTCGCTGTCTCGGCATCTACAAGTTCCAGGCTTTCGGGCTTCTCCTGGCTGGAGGCAATGGCGATGATGGTATCCGTGGCCTCTTCAAACGAATCAAAGTGTGCGGAGAAGGTTGCTGGCTCTCCCTCAGGAACAGGCTTGAGCCGGACCGTCGCCTGGGTAATAACACCCAGGGTGCCCTCCGAACCCACAAAGAGCTGGGTCAGGTTAAGGCCGGTGACATTTTTAGCTGTACGGGCACCGGTATGAATGACACTGCCGTCGGCAAGAACTACTTCAAGGGCTACAACCGAGTCAGCGGTAACACCGTGAGCAAGACAGCGCAGTCCGCCGGCGTTGGTGGCAATGTTACCGCCTACCGTTGAGATAGCCGCCGATGCCGGGTCCGGCGGGAAGAAGAGCCCGTGTTCCTGGGCGGCCCTATCTAGATCAGCTGTAATGACACCTGCCCCAACTACCGCCAGGCGGGCCAGCGGGTCAAGAGACAGGGAAGTCATTTTTTCCACCGAAAGCACCAGGCCGCCGGCGTAAGCAACTGCCCCACCCGCTAGCCCGCTACCGGCACCGCGGACCGATACCTTAACCCCGTGCCGGTTGGCCCAGGCCAGGGCGGTAGAAACATCCTGGGTGGACTCAGCCAGCAGGACGGCCAGCGGTAGCTCGGGTGTGGCTTCGGAGTCATCTTCCGGGTAGCGGTCAAAGTCAGTTGGGTCAGTGAGTACAGTACAGGAAACGGACTGAACTAATTCTTGGAGTAGTGCGGACATCTTTGTTCTTTCTCTCTTGGAGCTATATCACTCTTAGTGTAGGTTCTAAGAGGAAGCTTGTGCGCATATCCAGACCTTTATGACATGGTCCGGCCTAGCCCCTCGGTGCAGGTGCCGCCAGAGAATAAGGGAACAAGCAGAAAAGGAAGCTAAGGAGCAGACTCGATGTCAGATCAGCCTAACTACACCTACCCTAATCAGCCTCAGCCGCCCCAGTACACCGGCCAGTACCAGCAGGCCCCCCATACTGGGCAGTACCAGCAGGGGTCAGCCCCCGGCTACGCTCAGGCTTATGGCCAGCAGCTCCCCGAACACATGGAGAAGCCACTGGTTCCCAAGGTACTTAAAACTGCGGCTCTTCTGGTGTACTGCATGGTGGGCTTATCTATTATCTCTGAGCTGTTAGGTGTCTTCTTCTACCAGGAGATCCAGGCACAGGCAGCAGATCGTTTTGCCTCTCTCTTGGGCGTTACCGATTTCCAGAATGGGGTAGCACCACAGGACGCCTTTGAGACACAGGTACAAACGGTAGGCACGGTCATAGGGCTATCTTTCTCCCTACTTATTAACGGTGCGGTTGCCTTCATGGCCTACCTCATGGTCAAGGGCCATAACTGGGCGCGTATCGTACTGACCATCTACACCGCACTGACTGCTACGGGGGTCTTCGGCGTAATCCTGTGGTTCGTCTTCTTCCACTGGTCCATGCTCGTAAGTTTTCTGGCTGCTGTGCTGGCAATCGCTGCCCTCTGCTTTTTCTGGCAACGCCCCGCGAACGAGTACATGCAGCGCAGCCGTATCTACAAGCAGTGGGTTCAGCAGCAGTCCTACCTTGCTTCTCGCCCCTAAAAGCAGCCCTGTTTGCTGCTAGGCAGGGTTGAAAGGCCAGGCGACCAGTAAACTGGTGGGGTAAGCTCCCAAGCATGTGCTCCTTCTGCCTGTGAGCGCGCTGGTATTTGCCAGCGTCAGACAGGGGAGCACAGTATGCTTGGGCACACCCCGGAGGCTAGTTCAAGAAGAACCGGCACCCCTACCAAGGAATCGAAAAGCGAAACGTAGCATGGGCAAGACGAGCAGGGTCATTTATCAACCGCGTGAGGCGGTGGATTATCGTCTCATCGATATGGCACCCTATATCCAGTCAGGGCGACTCGTGCCCGTTGGTGCGCGAAGCAAACTGAGCCTCTACCTCAAAGACCTCTGGGGGCGCCGTAGCTATATCTGGTACGACTCCCGGACCAAGGTCAGGACCCAGAACAACGAGCACCGGCTCGGTACCCTCTGGCTTCTGGTCAAGCCCCTGCTCGACATCGTTTTTTACGGCCTGCTCTTTGGTGTAGTGCTCAAAGCATCGCGGGGTATAGATAACTACCCGGCATACATCATCATCGGTGTTTTGATGTTCCAGTACATCTCAAGCGTTATGAATAACGCTGCCGGCGTGATGAACCAGAGCAAGCCCATGATGAGGGCTTTTTCCTTCCCTCGCATGGCGATACCACTCTCGATGCTGGTGCGGCAGACTCTACAGATGGGCCCTATCCTTGCGGTTATGATTGTGGGTCTTATTGCTATCCCGCCCCACCAGTACCCCTCACCGACCTGGGCCATGTTTATCCCGGTTTTTGCACTTAACTCAGTCTTCCTTTTTGGGCTGTCGCTGATTATTGCCCGCTACGCATTTATTCTGCCCGATATTAAACAGCTCTTGAGCTTTGTGACCCGCGTACTCATGTACGGTTCGGGCATTATCTTCCCCATCGAACGGTTTGTGAACCACCCCGTTTTGGCCCAGGTAATTCAGGCCAACCCGGTCTACATTTTTATTGACCTGTACCGGCAGGTCCTACTCAACAACAGCTGGGGCTCACTTGAATCGTGGGCCGGTGCAGGTGCGTGGACGGTTGGCACCCTGCTGGTGGGCTTCTTCATTTTCTGGCGTGCAGAGGAGGTGTTCGGCCGTGAGCTCCGCTAACCAAGAGAAGCTGGGGAGCTTTGCCCCCGGTAAACCCTACGACGATGACCACTTCCTGCAACCGAATATCGTAGTCAATAATCTTTCCGTTGATTACAAGGTATCGGCCGGACTTTTTGGCCGCCGCAAGCAAGAGACAGTACACGCCCTGCAACCCTTTTCTTTTGCGGCCTTTGAGGGCGAGTTCATCGGGCTGGTAGGGCGCAACGGCTCGGGCAAGAGTACCCTGCTCAGGGTTATTGCTGGCCTTGAATCGCCCACGACCGGCACGGTTTACGCTTCGTCTCGGCCTTCTCTTGTGGGTGTGAGCGCAGCCCTTAACCCGGAGCTAACCGGGCGGCAGAACATCATTCTAGGCTGTCTGGCTATGGGGTTGAGAAAGAGTCACATTGATGAGGCCATGCAGAAAGTCATAGACCTAGCGGGCATCGGTACCGCTATCGACCGGCCCATGCGAACCTACTCATCGGGCATGGGCGCCCGCCTGCGCTTCGCTATTTCGCTGGCGGCCAAGCCCCGTATCATGCTGGTTGACGAAGCCCTCTCCACCGGTGATGCCGCCTACGCAGAACGCTCAGCCCAGGCCATGAAAGAGGTCCTCGACCAGGCTGGAACGGTCTTCCTGGTCACCCACGCTGCCCAGACCATTGAAGAGCTCTGCAACCGCGCTATATGGCTGGACTACGGCGAGTTCGTCATGGACGGTGACGCCCGCCAGGTAGCCCGCAAATACCGCTGGTTTGCTCACAACCTAGCTCAGGGAAACAAGGAAACAGCCGCCCAGCTCCTTGCTGAGACCAAAGCTCTGGGAGCACAGGGGTATGTTGCGGATAGCCCCGAAGAGACAGACGAGCGCTAAACCGTCACAGATCCCCCACCACCGGCAGATTACAAGGTAAAGAACCGATGTCCCCCCGTACTATTATGACTATCTACGGCACCAGGCCCGAAGCTATCAAGGTTGCTCCCATCATTCAAGCCCTTGAAAGCTCAGCTGACTTTACCCCGGTGGTTGTTTCCACCGGCCAGCACCGGGACATGCTAGAGCAGGTGCAAGAGATCTTCCATATCAGGCCGGACTATGAGCTGGACATCATGCAGCCTGGCCAGGGGCTGAACCAGATTGCCCAGAAGATTATGGGCGGGCTAGACCGGGTTCTTCAAGAGCAGAAGCCTGCGGCTATTATCGTGCAGGGTGACACCACCTCGGCCCTGTACGGCGCGTTGGCGGCTTTTAACCTGCAGATCCCTGTGGTGCATATGGAGGCGGGCTTACGTTCGGGTGATCTGGCCTCTCCCTTCCCAGAAGAGGGGAACCGTAAGCTTATTAGCCAGATAGCATCGCTTCACCTGGCTCCGACCGATAGCGCCCGGCGGAACCTGCTCCATGAAGGTGTCGGGCAGAGCGACATCCGGGTTACCGGGAACTCCGTCATCGATGCCTTGCTGTCTGTGGTGGAGAGGGGCCAGCCCAGCAACCAGCAAGATATTGAGGGTGTCTTGAACTCGGGGCGCAGAATTATTGTGGTCACCAGCCACCGCCGGGAAAATTATGGCCGCCCCATGGAAAATATTGGCCGTGCCCTGGCCCGTTTGGCTCAGAGCTACCCAACCGACCTGTTTGTCTTTCCTGCCCATAAGAGCCCGGCCACCCGGCAGACCATCCTACCTCTGCTTGAAGACCTGCCTAACCTGATGGTGATTGAGCCACTGGACTACCAGGAGTTTATCTGGCTGCTAGAAGCCAGCTACCTGGTGCTCACCGACTCCGGGGGCTTGCAGGAAGAGGCTCCGAGCCTGGGTAAGCCGGTACTGGTCCTGCGGGAGACCACAGAACGCCCCGAGGCTGTTGAGGCTGGTACGGTGCTGCTTGTCGGTACCGGTGAGGAGGACATCGTTGCAGAGGCTTCAAAGCTCCTAGATTCTGAGGACACCTATCGGGCCATGGCTGTTGCCACCAACCCCTACGGTGATGGCAAGGCCGCTGAGCGAACTGTTCAGGCGCTCAGCTTCTTTCTGGGCCTGACCGACAGCGAACCCGAGGAGTTTGCTGTGGGTTTAGCGCCAGAGACCTTTGGTGTCAATGACGGCTTTACCGGCTAAGGCTGTTGCGGGCACCTGCTTGAACCGGTCGTGGTCAACGAGCAGGAGCACCAGATCCGCCTGGGCTATGGCGGGGTCACAGTCTGTCAGCTCAACCTGCCCCAGCTGGCTGAGGTGGGCTGGGAGCCGGTCGATGTGGGGCTCAACTACCAGCAACCGTGCCCCCGGAATCTGGTGAGTCAGCTCCGTGAGGATTTCCAGAGCGGGGGATTCCCGCAAATCGTCAATGTTGGCTTTAAAGGCTAGGCCAAGTACGGCGATGGTGGGGCGATCCAGGTGGGCGCTTTCTGCCTGGACCTGCTCTATAACCCAGCCCGGTTTTGAGTCGTTGACCTGACGGGCTGTTCTAATCAGCCGCGAATTGTGGGGGTCGGCGGCAACAATGAACCAGGGATCGACTGCGATGCAGTGCCCGCCAACACCGGGGCCAGGTTGCAGGATGTTAACCCGCGGGTGGTGGTTGGCCAGGTCAATCAGCTCCCACACGTTCACACCAAGCTGGGCGGCAATCATCGACAGTTCGTTGGCGAAGGCGATATTGACGTCTCTGAAGGAGTTCTCGGTCAGCTTGACCATCTCTGCGGTGACATCGTCTGTGGCTAGGAGTTGGCCGGTGCAGAACCGTGCGTAGATCTGCTGCGCCCGCTGGGTAGCGGTGGGGGTCTGCCCGCCGATTACCCGGTCGTTGCTGATCAGCTCTTGGAGTGCCTTACCGGGCAGGATACGCTCGGGGCAGTAGGCAAAGTAGATAACAGGTTTCCCCCCGGGGTTTTCCTGCCCATCTGCCACCAGGTCGGGGCGCAGCGAGATAATGTGCTGGGCCAGTTTCTGGGTGGTTGTGGGGGGAGAGGTCGATTCAAGAATAATCAGCTCCCCGCCCCTGAGCTGGGCAGCGATACTACTAGCGGCGGCCATGATGTAGCTGAGGTCGCCGTCTTTCTGCTCGGTAAAGGGGGTGGGAACAGCGATGATGTAGGTATCTGCCGGGGGAACTTGGGTGGTGACGGTCAGGTTGCCGCTTGCCAGGGCGCTTGTGAGGGCTTGGTCAAGACCAGGCTCCACAATGGTGACACGACCCTTGCTGATGCTCTCAACGGTTGCAGGGTTGATGTCCACGCCGATCACACGCGCCCCGCTTTGAGCTAGGACGACAGCTGTCGGCAGGCCAATGTAGCCCAGACCGATGAAGGCAATATTCTTGTTATTCATAAAAACCCTTAAAATATAGCTATTATTTATAGTATAACTCAATTAATGTTATAATGTTAAAAATTCTATACTTTATTCAAATTTTTATTATGAAAAATATTTATAAACAGGATTTAAAACCTAATTATTCTATTGGAAGGGTTCGGTTGTGGAAAGCGAACGAGGCCAAGCCAGAACTATTCGTCTCAAAGAGTTTAATCCTGGTATGGTTAGGCCAGCGACACCTGAGGAATCATACCTATTACACACAGATGGATCGCTAAAAAAATGCAATACTGTTTTGCGTTCTGACAATAACGGATTTTTGGTTACAGGTAATGCATTATCAGGGGGTAGAAAGAAAATTGCTATTCTGGGAGATAGCTTTGTGGAATCTTATTGGGCATCTGCCGAGACTAAGCGGTGGGTATCAGTAGCAGAAAGGTGCCTAGAGGATTTGGCTCCAGGTAGATTTTCTTTGCTCAACGGAGGCTACTCAGGTTCCACTTCACTTCATATGGCTCTTTCGTTACCTGCGAAGATGAGAGTTCTGTTTACTGATTTGGCTGGGGTTATTCTCTTTGTACCATCGTGTGACACGGAGGTTGCTGACTTAAAGCATACCTACTGGACTAAGGATACCTATTGGAGTCCACTAAGCCCCTATAACCATCCGGGGGATTTGCCAGCGGGGGAATTCGATATTTATCAAGATATCCGCGCCAACTGGGGTCTCATGCTTAGCTACCTTAGGGCTTATGATGTCCCCGTCGTAGTGGCATCATCACCTACACGTACCGCTCTAGTCGAGGATGACCCGTTTATTCTAGATAAATTTTCAAATAATGAGGAATTTAATATCTGGAGTAGCCGCAATCAGAGGCTGATGAGAGCAGTCCTAGATTTTGCCGAAAATCAGGGTGTTGAAACCATTGATACCTACAAATTTCCTTGGCCACTTAATGGGTCATACCCATTTTTTTATGACTATTTACATCTAAACGATCAAGGGCAAAGTTTTTTTGGGCGTCTAATAGCTGAAAAAATTCATGGAATTAATCTATGGAAGATTTAGATATGCTAATCATATATAATTTAAAGATTAAATATTGTAATACTCTATGACTGTCAGAAATTACTTGCTGTCATCATATTCCAATATTTTTTGCAGTAGCCTTTCAGAATTTTTCTGGTCCTGATGTCCGAAGAAAGCATCAACACGCTCTTCATATTTTTTCTCAATGACGCAGTCCTCGAGAATACTAATTATGAGCGAATCTACCAAATTATCTAGGTCCTTGATAACAGGACCAAAACCATCTTCATCGAAGGAAAAATAACCTTTGCCCCACAGATGCCATTGGTAGAATGATTCCTGGTCAAATTGTGAGTAGATGACAGGCTTGCGGAGATAGGCGAAATCAAATGCTACAGAAGAATAGTCGGTAACCATGAGTGCTGATTCTGCGAAGGCCTTAGTGTAGTTATGTGGCGGGGAAGACATTTTGAAGAATTTTGTTTCTTCAAAATCATCAATCTGTCCGTTGAAGCTTGGGTGAATGAGGAATTCTGCAGTATATCCGTATTTCTCCAGAGCTGCGTTCAGTCTTGGATCAAGGATAAGAGACTGGTAAAAGATGAAGAATTCGCTCTTCTTGAAATCCTCATTGTAAGGAACAGTTAGAGTCTTGGGGTCAATCTCCCCAACCAAACCGTGACGCCAAGTAGGCGCAACGATAATTTTTTTCTTTCTCTGATTAATGAGCTTATCGTGCCGGGGGAAGCCGGTTAGAGCTACGGTATCGGCATCGTAACCGTAGAAACCATCAACAATGGAAGCTCTTTCTCTGGGTGCGCTCGTAACAAATATTTTGATGTCCTTGGCAAAGCTATGCAACCAGCTTGATACATTATGAAGAGTTACGCCGTGCTGCAAAAAGACAAAGTCAAATCTGTAGAGATCTCGAAAGAGATTCTGGTCAGTGTTAAAAGCATTAATGACATAATCATTGGCTTGTGATGATATTATTTTATCTGCCCGTAAGAAAAGATTTTTAAACTTCCGACTACGAGGCTCGACAACCTTTCCAAGTCTGGATACCCGTTCGTAGTCTTTAGACTTCTTGGACAAAACAAAATAAGGGGTAACATCATATGGGGTGTTATTAGAAAGGTATTGGAAGAAAGCCTCTCCATTGTCCCCGGCAGCATCTGGCCTATCTGAGATAAGCCAAATCTTCTTGTTTCCTTGAAGTCTACGCAAAATACGAGCGATAGTCCGATAGTAGATAACACCGAATCGTGACATGGTCAAAGGGGCGCGCTTTTCTGAAAATAGTGTATGCCGTATAAATGATAATTCTCGTCTTTGACGCTCCCCAAATTTATTTTCTTTTACTGCTATATAGGTGTTACGGACATTTTGGAGGATGATGTCACCGCACTCGACATATGATGAATCACCCTCGGGGAGTCTTGACATGTCTTTAAGAAGATAGACACCTTTAATGAAACTACCGTTGGGTCTCAATACTGCCGGCCTGATTCTATCCCCAGGCTTGACATCGAGTTCAATTCGGTAGACATTGCGATCAAAGACGGTGTCACCTAAGAAGCGAACTTCTGCACGTGGGATTGAGAGTAGCTGAACCTCATGGAATTTACTATTCACGAAGTACCCGTACTTGATGCCTTTGAAGCGTAAACCAAAGAAATATCCCTCTAGGACAAGTTTTCCCTGAGAATATTTCATGAGGTTGATGGTAGACAGGCGTGCCCCATTGTAGTAGCTAGCTATCCTAATCCCTCGGTAATTGAAGCCACCCTTTGAATAAACGGATTTCTCAAGAGGGTCCTCATCGTTTTTAAGTTTCAGAAGATATGATTTGTGCTCACTGAAGACATTTTTTAAATCCATGATGATACTGTCTTCTATGTGTTTAAGAAGGTAAATAAATATGTTTATATAAATTCTTTCTTCTTCCGGAGTGAATACATGCTGCTCTTCTTGCTTTACTCTCCATTGGAGGTCATATGCAATGACGTACTGAATATACTTGGGAACCCCAGAAGGTTGGGTATATTTTTCAAGGAGGTAACCATCAACACTTTGGAGCGTATCTACATACCAATCTCTGTCAAGTACCGAGCTTTGTATGGCCGATGACTTGTTGGAGCGCTTACGGTACATTAGGTATGTGCTATCAATTACACCATATCTTTTTTTAATCATGATAAGCTCTGTGAGAAATAGCTTATCTTCGGCATATTTCCTGCCCTCAGCAAATCTGAGGCCACTACTAATAAGTGTATTTTTAAGGATGAAGCACCCTGTTATATGCAAGAGTATATTAGTATAATCTGCGTCAATGTCAATTATTCTAGTGCCGTCGGTAAACTTAAAGTTAAGTGGATGATCGCCGGTGCTGCCATCAAAAAATTGCAGTGGAGCAGAAACTGCATCCACTTTATCGCCATGTTCATCCCAGAATTTTTTTATTTCTATCAGGTAGTTATCATCAAATTTATCGTCGGAGTCAATAAATCCAACATAGGTGCCGCGGGCTTCATCAATCCCCCTATTCCGGGCCACAGATACGCCCTGGTTCTCTTGATAGATATATCTAAAAAGATTGGGATACCTGTGCGCGTAATCAAGGCAGACCTCCTCAGAGGCATCCGGGCTACCATCATTCACCAACAGTACCTCTGTACGCCTGAGAAGGCTTGTATCTTGAGCGAGGATGCTATCAAGGGTTTCACCCAAATAGTCTTGGGTCTTATACACCGGTACAACTATAGAAAACAAGATGTCTTCACAGTCTGTCTTCCCACTATGTGTTGAATCTACCAACTTTGAAGTCTCCAAGAGGTGCGCCTTGATATGTCTTGCTCGTTAACAGATGACCCGAAATTATGTTTGCCACTGACGGAGCTGTGCGATTACTACTGGACTATCCTAACATCTCTCAAGTGCCCCTGCCCCAATGGGAATTCGCTTGTGGTTTGATGAACACACAACAATCCATGCTAACACCTGGGAGTGTATGAGTATCCGGCCTTATACTTTCAATATCTGTGAGTGAGGGGCACCGAATGGAGTAATCCTTCGAGTAATCCTTGGCTAACTTTTAGAGTGGGAGTAGTGGGTTTATCTCCTCCTATGGTTGCCTGCTTTGGGTTTTGAAATGAGATGGCTTTACCACTGAGTAGATTTTGCGCTAAATCTTCTATATTTTCAGGGGCTACCAAGCTGATACCCGGTGCATGTACGAGATCCCCAGCCCTCACCAGCTGGGGGTCATCGGGTGCTACCACCAGCGCAACCGGCACACCCACCAGCAGGGCATCATCGGCTACGGACGAATAATCGGTCACCAGGGCACACGAGCGCACCAGCGTCTCCTGGAACTGGTGGCCAAACACCAGCTCAACACCCAAACCCTCACCCAAGTGAGCCACCCGCTCCTCCATGTTGGGGTGCACAAAGAAGACCGGGCGCACACCGCGCTGGCCCAGCCGCTCACAGGCCTCAACCCAAGGCCCCACCCAGGAGCCTACCCAGGCCCGAACCTCATCATCTGTGGCGGTCACTAGGCTCTGCTGCCAGGTAGGGGCCACCAGCACCCTATCGCGCCGAACCTCACCGGCAGCTAACTCGTACAGGCGGTCATGGCGGGGTAACCCCAGCTGCCAGACCTCCTGGCGGGTCAGCGTGTAGCAGGACCCATCACCCACAATGGCCTGGGTTTCGCTGTCCAAGGTAGTGAGCATAAAGTCAATCCTGCGGGGGTTGAGCCAACGCCAGTGATCGCGCCGCAAAATACCGTGCTGAAGAAAAACAAGCCGCTGATCAGGCCCTAAAGCAGCCAAAATAGGGGCTAACCCGGGGGCACTAATATCGCTGACCAGCAGGTTACTGGCTCGCCTGCCAAGCTCTTGAGCCTGGGCACTAGCCACCTCTACCAGGTTGAACCCCTCCTGCTCCAACCTGGCCCAGTCGGGGCTCTGCCTGCAGAGCAAGAAAACGTGCTCCACCTGGGGCGCGTGGGCGCTGGCGTAGCGGTAAAAAGCCTCCGCATTATCACCGGCCCGGTGCTCCCTATCCGCGTACACCCAGACCTGCCGCACCTGCGCGGGCTGAACCTGGCCCGGTGCGGCAGACCCTTGACCTGAACGGCTCGTGAGCGCCCGCTTGAGCCGCCACAGGCCCTTCTTAGCCTGCATGAGCAAGGGCGGCCTCTCCACTGTCTTACCCGGTGGAGGGGGAGTGGGCTGGGCAAGAGGCTGGGCAAGCTGACGGAGCAGAAGCGGTGTACCAGCGTAGGGGCTAACTTTTAGGTCAAACCCAGCGACCCGCATGCTAGGGGCCTGCTCAAACCAGAGAATACGTTCCCGCACGAACTCCACACCAAAGAGAGTGTGGCTCACCCACTTAGCGGTTGCAGGTTCTACCGGCTGGCCCTGCACCATAAAGACTTCTGCGGGTACGTCCTGGCCTGCCGGGAGCGCATCGCCCCGGTAGAAATAGGTGAACTTCTGTACCGGGCGCCAGGACCGCTTAGCATAAGAGAACACCTGGCGGCTGGTCAGCGGTGCATAGGGCAGAGCATCCACCTGGGCAGAACGAGCCAGCAAGAGCTGCCTGCGGTCTAAGCCCAGGGGCAGAACCGCAAAGCCTTCCAGCAGGCTAGTGTCAATCTTCCCCAAGATCTGCTCTATGTAACCGGCGCAGGTTCTGCGGACCTGCCCAGGTAGTTCAAGGGCGGGCGAGAACACCTGACGGTCAATCTGTAGATAGTGGGCCAGCTCGTAGAGGAGCTGGTTCTGCAACCACAGTGGCAGGGGCCTAGAGCTCTGTGACCAGGGCAGGTAAAAGCGCTCGAAGGGCAGGGTGTACTTGAGCGGAGCAGACCAGGCACCGCTGGTCAGGGACCGCTGGTGCCCCACCCGGTAAAGATAGCGCGCACCCGCGCACACACCCACACCTCTTGCCCGGCAGGCCAGCAGGAGCCGAACGATAAAGTCAGAGTCCTCAGACCAGTTAACCCCCTCATCAAACCGCAGACCCGTAGTTGCAAGCACCTGCCGGTTGAAAACAGCCGCCGCCACCGAAGTACCAATCATGTGTGGCTCATCGGTCAGGCTCACCCACCGGCTACCCTGCATAAACCGGTAGCGCAGGGGGTGAACCTCCTGGGGCTCAGCATCGTGTTCCTGCTGGTCCAAGCGCATAATCCTGGTGTGAATCAGCGGGCTGGACGAAAAATCCTGGTCGGCGTGCTGGGCTATCAGCTCGCCGAGGGCTTCAAAGTAGCCTGGGGACACGGTGTCGTCCGCATCCAAGAAGGCCACCCAGTCCGTTGACTCAGCTACCGCCGCCCCCAGCCCCACATTGCGGGCGGCCCCAGCGCTACAGGCAAAAACATTCCCCTGCCCCGTCCTGAGCACCCGCACCTTGGTATTGGTGGCAGCTAGCTCCCGCGTAGCTTCTAGAGCTTCTGCACTATCGGCCACCACAAAAATACGCTCCACCAGCGGCGAGCGCAGGCTCTCCAGAGCCTGGGTCAGGTAGGGGCCAGAACCGGCTACCGGAATAATGACCGAGAACCTAGCACTCACGCGCCCTCCACCCCGCAGATTGAGTTAGCCCACTCCTGGGCGACCTCCTGAAAGTCAAACCGGGTGGCGTAGGACTGCGCGGCGGCACTTTGGGCAGCCCACAGGGGCCGGGAGGTATGTTCTACGATGTAGTCCGCTATAGCCTCAGCTGAGGGGAAGACCCAGCGATCCGAGAAAATATCGGTCACCCCCGTGCGTTCTACGAAAAGGGGGACTGCGCCCGAAGCCATGCCTTCGGCAGCGGCCAGGTGGAAGGTCTCACGGTCACTGAGCGAAAGGATCCACCCGATTTTGCTGAACCAGGATTCCACGTTAGCGCCTTGGGTTTCAAAGACAAGGTGCTCCCGTAACTGGGGGGAACTGCCGATGCGCTGGTAGAGCTGGCGGTAAGCATCTACTTCTGCCAGGTTCTTGTTCCACAGCCAGGAGAAGTGCCAAGGAGCGCGCCCGCGCAGGTGGAGCATGTAACGCTCATCGTGGGTGAGTAGATTCTCCAGGATGTCCACCGCTAGGTCAGGGCGTTTGAGGAAGGGCGTGAAACCGAGCATGCCCAGGTGGTAGGGTGCGTCCTGCCGCTTGGGGCGGCTGAAGGCATCAAACTCGATTGAGTTACCGATGACCTTGATTTTGTGCCGGTCCCAGCGGTGTAGGGAGAGCACCTGCTGCCGGTAGAACTCCGAGACCAAAATGAGCTGGTCTACCCGGCTGAAATTGAGGTCGGTAATCCAGGCGGCTTGAGCCTCAAAACCGTGCAGGCGAATGAGCAGGCGTTTACCGGCGGGCAGGTTGTGGGAGTACCAGATGGCGTTACGGCCAGCCCATTCGCAGAGCACCACATCGGCCCAGTCCATGAGTTCTTGGTGGTTGTGATCGGTAGGGGCAGCCTCTTCGAGTGCCCACTCTTGAAGCCTGACCTCCACCTTATTGGCTTTTTCGAGCATACGAACAATGCCGGGGGTGAACCGGAAGTCGTGGCTACTGATGAGGACCTTGAGCGGTGGGAAACTCAGGTCTTGGAGCTTGAGCATACGGAGTACCGGTTCAAGGTGTGCCAGAGTGCCCACCGAGCCGTCGGCCCCGGGCACTGAGTACTCAATGAGGGAGCGGGAGGCTGTGTCATTGACCAATGTGTAGTCGGCCAGCCGAATGATGGTTTCTATATTTTGGCTGGTGCTGTCGTAGAGGGATTCGGTGTGGCTGGGAATATCGGGCAGAACCGCGACCAGGGGTAGCTGCCGGTTCCACTGCTGGGCCACCGCGAAAGCGGCGCTGTAACCGACCACAAACACCAGCTGGGCCTGGGTCTTGCCTGCCTGGGCCTGGACTTCATCGGTGATGGTAGCGAGCGGCTGCTCTTGGGCAAGGACGTGTGCTTCAAACCCTAGAGAATGCAGGTTTACTTGGAGCCTGAGCGCGGCCTGGTCAAGGCCAGAGAGATTCTTACCTCGGCCCCGGTAGATGAGAGCGGTGGTCATGGGCGGGCCTTCCTGTGGTCCTGCTGGGTGTAGGCCAAGAGCTGTTGGAGGAAGGGTGAGAGGGCGTAGTCGGCGCCCTGGAGGTCAGTTAGTTGGGCTGTCACCGCCTTGCGGAGCCGTTGGTGGGCGCTCAACAGCCTAAAGGAGGCCGGTGGGCCAGCGGGCACCCTTGCATTATCGATCAGCACGGGGGTGGTGTAGGAGCGCCTGGCCTGGGAAATCAGGGCCAGGAGCTCGTCGAAGAGGTGTTCGCCGCCTGCCTCTAGGGTTCCCGCCCAGCTCCCCTGAGTCAGGGCGCGGGTTTCTACCAGAAAGTAGCTGGCCTTGAGGGTGGGCGCTACCGCGTAGGCCCAGCCGGGGTTGAGCGCTACCAGGTTCTGCTTGCACTCCTGCGCGAGCGCGGGGGAAACTACCCCGTAGGCTTGTGCCTGTTTCCAGTGCGGGGGCAGGGCAGAGAGATCTTTGCCAAAGAGCATGCCCGCCAGAATCTGGGAGCCTGCCGCTACACGGTCCTCATCGACCTGGCTAATGACCCGGCCCAGAGCTACCTCGTCGGAGCCGGTGCTGATAGCGCCCCTGGTGTCGTCTTCGTTCAGGGAGCGCTGGGTGAACCGAAAGAAGCTAGAGAGACCAGCCATAGGTACCTTTCAGGGAGGGGACTGAGCCCGGGGGCTTTAGAAGAAGATGTGCTGCTGGCTGAGGCCGTAGTGGTGGAGCCGTGCCTGGGCCAGAACCCGGGAGTCGCTGATATCCCAGGTGTGCTTGGCTCCCTGCCCTGCTGCTCTGCGTACCTGCACAAAGTTGAAGCGGTCAGCGGAGTAAATACGCCCGCCAGCTTGAGCCACAGATTCTAGGAAGGCGGTGTCTTCGCCGGTGGAGACGTCTTCAAAGGGGTGGGCCTGGAAGATGCTGCGGTAACCTAGCAGGGTCGGGCCTGCGACGAAGTCGGTGAAGCGGTGTTCGCGTTCTGCCGCCCGTACCACCGTTGCCTCAAGGCCTTGCAGGTGCATATAGTATGCCTGTTTGCCAACCACATCGGCGCGGGAGAAGCGTAGGGCGTGCAGGGAGTCCTCCAGGTAGTGGGGGCCGTAGAGGTCATCGTCATCCATCTTGGCAAGGACTTGCCCCTGTGCCGCATCAACAAGCTGGTTCAGGCAGTAGCCCAGAGAGCGTTCACTACCTGCGGTCAGCAGGCGTGCCCGCTCAATCCCGGCCTGGCGGGCACGGTCCTGGAAGGTGCGAGAATCGAGGGTGAAACCGTGGGTCAGCAGAACCAGTTCAGCTTGCACCGTCTGCTGGCCTACCTGTTCAAGGAGGTGCTCCACCTGTTCAGGGCGGCAGGTAGAGGCAATGACGCTGACACTCGGTTGCCCCAGGGCGAAGGGCCCGGTCAGCTTTCCTTGGCTTGCCAGCGCATTGAGAATGGTCAGTGCCCGGTGGGAATAGGTGTGCTGTGACCAGATGTGTCGCTGGGCCAGGTGAACCTGCCGGTCCCGGTACTCACCGCTTGCTAGTAGGGCGCGGGTTGCCTGACGCGCTTGGTCTTCGGTACCTGCCACCTGGATCATAGTCTCGTCAAAGTAGCTGGTAATAGCGGCTGAGGGGCTGGTCAGTACGGGTGTTCCGCTGGCTAGAATCTCAAAGATTCTGCGGGCGCACATGCTCGGGGAATCCACCACCGAATTGACGTTCAAGAAGACCTTATAGGCCTTATAGGCCACCAGCATCTGCTGGTAGCTCTGGCTGCCCACGACGTGCTCGGTGAGCGGCTGGGGGAACTGGTAGCGTTCGTCCTGACCTAAAAAGCGGGAGAAAATCTCAAAAGGCTCACCGGCCTGGGCCGCTCCGGTGCGGGCACCCTTGAGCAGGTAGTCCATCTGCTCGCGGCGCTCAGGGTATTTGTGGGCAAAGTAAGAACCTGCAAAGGCCGCACCGCGCTCTGCTACCCCGTGGTGGGGGCGCACCGGGTTGTGCACTGCTGGTTGGGCGGCAAAAGCCAGGGGATAGACCCGTTCATGCCCCAGCTCTTGCTGGTAGCGGGTGACCATGTTGCTATCGGAGGTAAAAACAAAGTCAAAAAGCGCGGCAGTAGCGAGGAAGTCCTCAAAATGCGGGGGGTCCTCCTTGTTCCAGAAAACAGAGGGGATTCCTTCTTGCCGGGTGTAGGCCAGAAGCTCTTTGACGGCAGGGCGCGGGGCTGATTCCCCGGTTAGGTGGTACTGCCAGGTACCGTCGTTACCGGCCCAGGCAGACTCCACCAGCAGAAAATCAGGCTTCTCGCGCTCTAGGACCTCTCGCCAGTTCTCCGGGGTGATAGCTAAAGTGGTGAACTCAAAACCCCAGGCCAGCGCAGAAAAATCATCCAGAATAGTAGCCACTTTTAAGCCCTCAAAAACCGGAGGGTAGCTGGGGTAGTCTAGGGGCAGGAAGTCAAGACGGTAGCCAGCAGGGGTTTTTCGGTCCTTGCTGACCTGGGGGACCGCGCCGACGGCTTCCTCGCTGGCTAGGCCTAAACCTTTGCCCCCGCTGCGGGAGCGGGAACTAAAGGCCGCACCGCCAAAGTGGTTTGCCATGACCTGACGCCGCCTGAACTTACGGACCTGCCTCAGGCCTCCTCGGCGAAAGTGCCAGAGCGCGCGACGTAGTTCAGAGGGGGACAAAAGCTGGGGCACCGCTACTCCTTGACTCAAATAGGCAGATACAATAAACCTACCGCACCGTCAGCGGCGAATACATAAGGGAGAGCATGACAGTAGGAAATCAGGTGCAGAGGGTCTTTATCTACGGCTCTTGTGTTGCCCGCGATACCGCTGAGTATTTGCCTGAAAACTATCGGGTAGTCGGCTACACCGCCCGGCACTCCTTGCTTTCGTGGGCTACCGATGCCAGCTATAAGCTCCCTGCAGACCTGGAGCTGAGCAATAAATTTCAAGATAAGATGCTTCGCGCCGACTGGGCCGGTCAATCCTTGGATTCCCTGCTAGAGACCGCAGACCAGTATGACCTGATCCTGTGGGATATCTTCGATGAACGTCACGGGGTCCACTGGTTTAGCACCGGTGAGGTTGTGACCCGCTCTATCGACTTGGTTGCCTCCAAGCCGGCTATGGGCCTGATTGAGGACGGCACCCACGTTGCCCTAGGCGCTGAAGAGCATTTCCAGAGCTGGTGCGAGAAAGCAGACGAGTTTATTGATGCACTGACCGAACACGGTGCCCTTGCTAAGGTGCGCCTTCTGCGCCTGCCCTGGGCCGAACAGACCAGTGCCCATGAGCCTACCCCCCTCAGCATGGGAATTAGCGCCCAAGAAGCCAACCAGCTCACGGTGCCCTACTACGACTATGTGGCGCAGCGGGGCCTACCTATCATTGATGTTCCCGCAGACCTTGTGGTAGCTGACCCCGGCCACCAGTGGGGTCTGGCCCCTTTCCACTATGTGCCTGAGGTCTACCACTACCTGCGGGATGCGATCGTCAACCCCGCCCCGGAAAGCTAGGCTCTCATGACCTCCACCGCCAGTAGTGCACCCCTTAAAGAGCAGGCCCAGGACCTGCTCGCCCAGCTCACCGGCGCCCCTGAGGCCCGGTTCCACCCCGGCCAGTTTGAGGCTATCGAAGCGCTGGTAGAGCACCGCCGCCGCGCCCTGGTGATCCAGCGCACCGGCTGGGGTAAATCTGCGGTCTACTTCATCTCGGCCCTGCTCCTGCGCCGCCAGGGCAGCGGCCCCGCCCTGATTGTCTCCCCGCTACTGGCCCTGATGCGCGACCAGGTGCAGGCCGCCGCCCGCGCCGGTGTACGAGCCGCTATGGTCAACTCATCGAACGTGACCGAATGGGCGGCAATCCGCGCTGACCTGGCCGCCGGTGAACTAGACGTTTTGCTGGTGGGCCCCGAACGCCTGAACAACCCGGACTTCCGCCAGAACTGGCTCCCTGAGCTGGTGCGCGCCTGTGGCCTGTTGGTGATTGACGAAGCCCACTGTATCTCTGACTGGGGCCACGACTTTAGGCCCGACTACCGCCGAATCCGTGACCTTATCGCCAACCTGCCAGCGGGTGTGCCTGTTCTGGCCACTACCGCCACCGCTAATGAGCGTGTAGTTGAGGATGTTGCGGAGCAACTAGCAATCCAGCAGGGTGGTCAAGCCGGCCCTGACTCGGTCTTTATTCTGCGCGGCCCACTTTCCCGTGACTCTCTGCGGCTGGGCGTTCTGCATCTGCCCACCGCCACCGATAGGCTGGGCTGGCTAGCAACCCACCTGGGGAGCCTACCCGGCTCTGGGATCATCTACACGCTCACGGTGGCCGCTGCCGAAGACACCGCCGCTGCCCTGCGCGCAGCAGGCTACTCGGTACTGCCCTACAGCGGGAAAACCGATGCGGACGAGCGGGCAGAAGCCGAAGAAGCCCTCAAAGAGAACCGGGTCAAAGCCCTGGTTGCTACCAGCGCCCTGGGCATGGGTTTCGATAAGCCGGATCTGGGGTTTGTGATTCACCTGGGCGCACCCTCCAGCGCGGTTGCCTACTACCAGCAGGTCGGGCGCGCTGGTCGCGGTGCTATCAAGGCCGACGTACTACTTATGCCCGGTAGAGAAGACCGGGAAATCTGGGAGTACTTCGCAACTGCCAGTATGCCCACCCCCGAGAACACCGGTGCTGTTCTTGCCGCTCTTCGCCAAGCAAGCTCCGCGGGGCAGGAACTGACCGTCCCGGCGCTGGAAACTCGCGTGGATGTTAAACGTTCGTCCCTGGATCTGCTCCTGAAGGTCCTCGCGGTTGAGGGCGCTGTTGAGCGGGCCGAGAGGGGCTGGGTAGCCACGGGCGCTCCCTGGCACTACGATGCTCCCCGCTATGAACGTGTGCTCCAGGCGCGCCTGCGTGAACAGCAGGCCATGCTGGACTACCAGCGCACCAGCACCTGCCGTATGGTCTTCCTAGCCCAAGAGCTTGATGACACCACCGCCCAACCCTGCGGTATCTGCGATGTGTGCGCTGGCCCCTGGTACCCCAGCGACCTTGACCCTGCACTGACCGCGCAAGCAGGGATTACCCTCAACCGTACTGGTGTTGAAATTGAGCCGCGCGCCATGTGGCCTAGCGGTTTGGGCTCTCTGGTGTCTGAGGCAACCACGGACCATGGTAAGCCTCTTGGGGGCAGAATCGCCCTGCAGGAGCGGGCCCAAGCAGGCCGGGCCCTTGCCAGGCTCACTGACCTGGGCTGGGGCAATCGCCTGCGAGAAATCTTTGCCCTCGGCCCCGACGGCAGCCCTCTGGACGGGCCGGTACCCGCAGATCTAGGCCGTGCCAGCCTTCAAGTTCTTGCAGACTGGGACTGGGAACAGCGCCCTGTAGCTGTGGTGTGCTTGCCCTCCCCGGTACGCCCTGTCCTGGCGTCCTCGCTAGCTCGTGGGCTAGCGGCTGCCGGTAAGCTCACCGACCTGGGCGATATGGAATGGGTCAAAGAGCCAGAGCACTTTGGGGGCAACAGCGTCTTTAGATGCGCAGGTGTGCTGGGTGCTTACCGGCTTCCCGACCGGGTGCAAGAGTACCTTGCCAGTAGCCCCGGTCCGGTCCTGCTGGTGACTGACCGTATTGACTCCCGCTGGTCTAGTACGGTTGTTGCCCGTATGCTCCGCAAGGCTGGTGCCACCGCCGTGCTACCTTATGCCCTTGCTCTTACCCATTAGAACCCCTTTTCATATGAGAGCCGGTGACCGTGCCCACTATCTTTAGCGACCGCCCCCGCAACCGCGACCACGAAGCCCTCATGCGCCTGGCCCTTGATCAGGCTCGTTGTGCCCTGGTCAGCGATGACGTCCCTATCGGGGCAATTCTTGTGGACGCCTCGGGGCAGGTGATCGGCCGGGGCTATAACCGGCGTGAAGCTGATGCTGACCCTACCGCCCATGCTGAGGTCCTAGCCATTCGAGAGGCGGCTGAGCACCTGGGGAGTTGGAGGCTTGAGGGGTGCACCCTGGTGGTGACCTTGGAACCCTGCCTTATGTGTGCTGGCGCGATTTTGCTGGCACGTATCCCTACCGTGGTGATGGGTGCCTGGGAAGAAAAAACCGGTGCGGCTGGGAGCGTCTACGATGTTCTGCGTGATCGGAAAGTCAACCACTGGGTAGAGCTCTACCCCGGTGTGCTTGAAACAGAGTGCGCTAGCTTGCTGACCACTTTCTTCCGCCAACAGAGGTAGTTAAGGTTACGCTATTCATGTGCTCGCAAGACCCTGTTTCTTGCCCACTATCCTGTATATTTGCAAAAGGTAACTGATTTTTTCAAATAAAAGAGGGGGCGGGTGTGAACAGCACTCAAGCGAACGCCATTGTTTATGCACACCAGGCACCTGTTGTCCAAGCCAGCACCCGCCGCCCGGGGCGGACCAACAAAACCCAGCTTAAGCTCTTTCAAGCTGCCATGGATATCATGAGCCAGGGCGGGCCTACGGCGACTACCGTTGAAGATATCGCTGAACGGGCCGGTGTTTCTAAAGGTACGGTCTACTACAACTTTGGGTCTAAGAAGACCATGATTGATCAACTTCTGCAGTACGGCGCTAAGCTGCTGCTGGCGGAAATGACAATGGCGAGCGATAGGGGGCTAGACCCTAAGGTCTCTCTCCGTCAGGCTCTTGAGGCGGCTATTGTCTACCTGCGGGAGCACCCCGGCTTTGCGCGCCTGTGGGTCTCGGAACTGTGGCGAGCTGGCTCTGAATGGTCGCCGACTACCGATCTGATCCGTGCCGATATTATGCGGTTTGTTCGTGAATTGATTAGTAGGCTTTCGACCCGCTACAGGGTGAATAAGGAGCGTTCCGTTGAGGGGCTTTCGCTGATTATATTCGGTGCTGTTTTCATGCTTTCGATGGACGAAACCCGCCACGGTGCCCAGCGCAGTGCCAGCGAAGCCGCAGACTTGGCTATGCTCACCGTTGACGGTTACATCCTGGGCCCTGCCTAGGCCACGAACCGGTCTTGGCCTGTGCTGGCACTGGCTCTAAGTTGAGGCGCTGGGGCATCTAGGGTAAACTTTCCAGAGTTTGGTGACGTGTCCGAGCGGCCGAAGGTGCAACACTCGAAATGTTGTGTACGGTAACCCCGTACCGAGGGTTCAAATCCCTCCGTCACCGCCACAAAGAAAAACCCGTTTAGACTAGTAGAAGCTAGGTTAGGCGGGTTTTTTCTATGCCTTAAAATGTCTCTGTGATACTCGTTTGCCCAACAACTTGGCATCAAAGCAGGTGACAAGCAGGCCCAAAGAAGCCTGCCCGGAGGCCAACAGGGGGGGGCAGCTTAGAAGCCTGCGAGCGCCCCATAATCAGGCAAGTTTCCGTTCAAACTCAGGGAACAATTAAAACTTTCAAAGGCCCTAGCACCCTACACAGTCCGAGCGACAGATGAAAGAGGTCAAGGGAAAAGATCCCAGGGAGGTGGGTGTTTCTGGTGCCATGGTAGTCATGCTGGTATGCCTTCTAGCAGGCTAGGGGTTGGCAGTCTCCTTGCCAGATGTGCTTAGGCCTAGCCTTCAGGGTGAGGTGTGGCTAGAGGCTGATGGTGCCCTCCCCCAGGGCCGAGGAGCTGATAGGTTTTAACTATGCGTATTAAAGTTCTGGATCACCCCCTGGTCGATCACAAAATTACCGTCCTGCGAGACAAAAACACCCCCTCACCTATCTTCCGGCAGCTGGTTGACGAGCTGGTAACCCTGCTCGCCTACGAAGCCACCCGCGAGATCCGCACCGAACCCATTGAGGTTGAAACTCCCGTGGCTAAAACCGTCGGGTCGCACATCTCAACTCCACGCCCGCTGATCGTCCCCATTCTGCGAGCGGGCCTGGGCATGCTCGAAGGTATGACCCGTCTTATCCCCACCGCCGAGGTTGGCTTCTTGGGCATGGCTCGCAATGAAGAAACCCTGGATATTGTCACCTACGCTGAGCGTCTGCCCGAAGACCTCACTGGCCGCCAGGTCTACCTGCTTGACCCTATGCTCGCTACCGGTGGCACCCTGATTGAGGCCATCAAGTTCTTGCGCGCTCGCGGGGCTGAGCGTATTACCTGCGTGTGCGTGCTGGGTGCCCCCGAAGGTATAGCCGCTCTGGAACGCGGTGTTGAGGGTATGGCCGATATTGACCTTTTCCTGGCCGCTCAGGATGAACGCCTCAACGAAAAGGCTTATATTGTTCCTGGTTTGGGTGATGCCGGTGACCGTCTCTACGGGGTAGCCGACTAGGGCGCGATAGTAAGCACAGTTGGCCTACGGGTCAAGGTGCCGCCCCTAGTTCTCACATATTAATCAGGCAGGTTGGCTTGGTTCTGCAAAGAATCGCTGACCTGCCTGAGCTGTCCCCACCCCCTGAGCGCTGGATTCTGTGACTAGCGGCTTATGGGATAGAGAGGCCTTTCCGCATCGATCTTATTGAGAACTCAGGGTATAAATTGGTGCTTGCAGGTCCCTGAACAAGGCCCTTTCCCTGTGAATACGGGTAGATTAGTTAAAAATTTATCTGAATGTTCCTTGCTTTAATTACAAATTCGGACAACGATTAAAGCTAGACAGCGACAACTCCCTCACGCACGGGATGTGCAGTCTAGCTGAGCCACACACTAGAATGCTCGATACACAGGGAGAAGGTAGGCAAATGTCAGGCGCACCGGGATATGTTCACATATCGCAACGCAATCGTTCTGCCGCACAGCGCCAGCAGGGCGCACCGAATCAAGGCCGAGCAATCAGGCAGCAGCCAGCTAATCTTCGCCCCATGACCTACAAGCCAGAACCCCAGCGAGCAGTAGCTCAAGAAAATGAGGCCCGTGGCTTCGTGATCTACGTTGGCCTAAGTGAGGAAGCCGCTGCAGCGCAGGGCACCTCACTGGTCCGCATCGTTCAGGACACCCGCGTCTACGTGCAGAACCAGGTCCCCGGCGCTGAATCTTATGCCGCCGTTGCCCTAGCCCCCTCCGATGCGCAGGGGAGCGACCTCGAAGTGGTTCGCAATGCTCTAGGCGACCCCACCGCGGTGCACTACCAGCCCGAAGCTGGCCAGCACACTAGCCACCACACGGCCGATGACTCAAAGCCCACCCACTCCGTCGGTGTACTCATTGACCTTTCCCGCCGTGAAGTTTACCTGGACGGTGAGATGCTCAACCTGACCTACAAGGAATTTGAGCTCCTCAACTACCTGGTAGAAAACGGCCAGCGCACCGTCGCCCGCGAAGAACTGCTGACCAGCCTGTGGCGAGATGCCGAGGAAGTCCCCAACGAGCGCACTATCGACGTTCATATCCGCCGTCTGCGTTCCAAGCTGGGTCGTCTCTCCAACACCGTACGCACCGTACGTGGACAGGGCTACCGCTTCTACGAGCATCCCGAGGTCGTTGTCTGGGCCGCACCCGAGTACTCCATCTAAACGGATTTGCCAGCTGATCCCAGCTCAGCCCAGAACCCTTTATAAGGGTAAGGCCACCCTTGCACCGAGCGGGGGTGGCCTTACCGTTTGTGGTGGTGCCGGGTGTGCCGCCCGATGGGGGTTAAAGTAGAGGGTATGACTGCTTCTGTTCTTGCGACCACCGTCATCGGTTCAGGCCCCCTCAAAACCGTCTTTCTGCACGGCCTTTTGGGGCGGGGAAAGAACTTTACCGCTATCGCCAAAAACCTGGGCGAGGGTGTACAAACCCTGCTCCTTGATTTACCCAACCACGGCTCAAGCTACTGGACCGATAGCTTTGACTACCGGCAGATGGCTGACCTGGCCGCCCAAGCTGTAGCCGAGTATGCCGCCGGTGAGCCGGTGGTCGTCATGGGGCACTCCATGGGCGGAAAAATTGCTATGCTCCTTGCCCTGAGACACCCGCACCTGGTCAGCAAGCTGGTCGTTATTGATATCGCCCCCGGTGAGTCCAAGGGTAGCTTCGAGGTGCTCATGGACAGTATGCTGGCTCTACCCATCGACACCTACACCACCAGGGGACAGGCCGATACTGACCTGGCCCGCACCGTTCCTGCAGCAGGAGTGAGAGCCTTCCTGCTCCAAAACCTAAAAATGTCCAAGAGCGGCAACAGCTGGGAGCCCAACCTGGTCATGCTCCGTGAGCACCTAGCGCAGATTATGGGTTGGCCGGGAACAGAACAGCAGTACAAGGGCCCGGTGCTCTGGATCGCCGGTGGCAATTCCCCCTACATCACCCCAGCAGACTTTGAGCCTATGCGCCGGCTCTTCCCCCTGGTACGGCGCTCTGTGATTAGGGGAGCGGGCCACTGGGTTCATTCGGAGAAGCCCCAGGAGACTATCTACTTACTCAGAGGCTTCTTGGGCAACCGCGACTAGGATAGGTGTATGACCGATTTTGCTCTGCCCCGCCACGATGCCCGCACCCTCATCATCATGCGCCACGCCGAGGCTGATTGGGGGCTGGATGATTTCAACCGCCCCCTGACCCGGCGTGGCCACTCCCAAGCCCCTCGGGCCGGTGCCTGGCTGGTAGAGCAGGGTCTAATCCCCGAGATGATGGTCAGCTCAGCCGCCCTGCGTACCCGGCAAACCACTACCTGGGTTTCCGAAGCGCTGGGGGAGAAAGCGCCCACCGCTAGCCTGGACGAGCGCCTCTATAACGCGCCTGCCTCCCAGCTACTGACCACTATTAACCGCACCCCCGAGGCCGTGCATTCGCTGATGCTAATTGCCCACCTACCCGGTGTGCAGGACGCAACCCTGCAACTGGCCCGGCCCGACTCCGACTACGAGGCCCTCATGGATGCCTCCTACGGATTTGCCCCGGCCACTTTGGCTGTATTCCAGGTTCAAGGGGACTGGGGGCAGCTGGTGGACGGTGAAGCTCAGCTGATCCACTGCGTTAGCTTCTAAACCGGAGGCCCCGTGACTAGGGGGAGAGCAAACACGAAAAAGCCCGCCTACTCATCGAGTAGGCGGGCTTTAGAGCGGAGACGGGGGGATTTGAACCCCCGGTCGAGTTTAACCCCGACCCTTCATTAGCAGTGAAGTCCATTCGGCCGCTCTGGCACGTCTCCTAACGCTGCTCAGCTTAACCCGTCAACCTGGCTCAGCACCACAGCTTAGACCAGTTTAGCGACAAAAAGAAGCTTGGTCAAAACCTAAGCTTTTAGTAGCCGGTAGATGAGTTAGCGGTCATGGCTAGGAGGGCTAAGCTAACCAGGGCTATAAACCCCAGTACCTTGTAGATAAGAGCAACCCCAGCCGGTGACCTTGCCAATAGTGGCAGCGCTGCCCAGGGATTCTGCCTCACCATTTGTTAAAGATAAAGCCCATCTCACGTAAGATACGTAAGATGGGCTAGGTGCGGATGGTAAGGGATTTGAACCCTTGAGGCGGGGTTGCCGCCTACTGGTTTTCAAGACCAGCTCCTTCGGCCGCTCGGACAACCATCCAGATGTGCTCAAAGCACTCATCCCATGTTACACAGGCTGGGGCATAAAGCAAAATACTAGTTTCTGTGCCCTTGCTCTCGCTAGGGTAGTAAGGTCAGGCAATACCCACCGCACGATTTAGCTGAACCACCTGCCTAGGGGCAGGAAGAAAAAAAGGGGGAGAGCATGCAAGCCATTGTTGAATCTGAGCACGGAAGCCCCGAAGTTCTGTGCGTCAGCCAGGTGCCGGTTCCTGAGTCAGGGCCGGGCCAGGTCCTCCTCAAAGTCGCTGCAGCGGGCATTAACCAGGCCGATCTTGCCCAACGTCGCGGCTTCTACCCGCCACCGCCAGGGGCAAGCTCCATCTACGGGCTAGAGGTATCTGGTGTCATCGAAGCGGTCGGACCCGGAGTGGATACGACCCTCGTCGGGGAACCAAGAGTTGCCCTGCTTGCAGGAGGTGGCTACGCCCAATACGTCGCGGTGGACCTAGCACACACTCTGCCCCTACCTGCCGGGGTCAGCTTAGGCGATGCCGCCGGCCTGATAGAGGTAGCCGCAACGGTCTACTCCAACCTGGTGCTCACCCTCGGGGTAGGCACCAGCCCCCAAATCAATCAAGGGGCCAGTCTGCTCATTCACGGGGGTACCGGTGGAATCGGCACCCACGCCATTGAACTAGCCCAGGCGCTGGGCCTCACGGTTTTCGCAACCGCTGGCACCGACGAAAAGTGCGACTATGTTCAGAGCCTCGGTGCCCACCCCATTAACTACCGCACCGAGAACTTCCGCCAGATCGTGCGGCAGGCAACCGAAGAACGCGGGGCCAACTACATTCTCGATGTGGTGGGCGGTAGCTACCTCGAAGAAAACATCAAAACCCTGGCTCTGGACGGTTCCCTCGCGGTGATTGGACTTCAGGGCGGCGCTAAAGGTGAGCTGAACCTGGGCTACATGCTACCGCGGCGGCTGAGCCTGCATGCCACCTCCCTGCGCTCACGAAGTGCCGACGATAAGGCGCGCATTGTGGACGGTGTGCACAGACTTGTCTGGCCCCTAATCGAGAGCGGCGCCATCAGCCTTCATACCGACTCTGTTTTCCCCTTGGAGCAGGCCGCCCAAGCCCATGCCCGTCTCGAATCCGGGGCTCACCGGGGTAAAATTCTCTTGGTCCCTGACGCATCAGCGCATGACTAAAGAGGGGTTACAGGTAGGTGCGCTCTAAACCAAATGTCACATGAGCGAAGCAATGTGACCTATCACCCAAAGCCCGGTATAGTGTGAGCACGCACACCGCATTAAAACTGGCGGAACACGCACGATCACACTGGAGTGAGCCCATGACACAACAGAGTTCTTCAACTGCGGAGCAGGAACGCCCGCAAGCCTACATAGACCCCGAGGTCCTAGAGCAAGAACACCGCACCTGGACCCCCAAAACCATCGCTATCTGGGCACTGATTACTCTGCTTGGCGCAGTCAGTTGGTCCATGATCGCTATCTTCCGTGGCGAAACCGTGAACGCTATCTGGTTCGTCTTCGCCGCCGTCTGTAGCTACCTGATCGCCTACCGTTTCTACGCCCGGTTCATTGAAGCCAAACTGGCTCAGCCCGATGACCGCCGGGCAACCCCCGCAGAGTACGATGCTGACGGTAAGGACTACGCCGCCACCGACCGCCGCGTACTCTACGGGCACCACTTCGCCGCAATTGCTGGCGCAGGCCCCCTGGTTGGCCCCGTCCTAGCTGCCCAGATGGGCTTCCTGCCCGGAACCATCTGGATTATCGTCGGCGTTATCTTGGCCGGTGCAGTCCAGGACTACCTGGTTCTCTTCTTCTCAATGCGCCGCGGTGGACGCTCCCTAGGCCAGATGGCCAAGGAAGAGCTTGGCACCATTGGTGGTTACGCCGCGATTCTGGCAACCCTGGCCATCATGATCATCATTACCGCCATCTTGGCGCTGGTGGTTGTCAACGCCTTGGGTGAATCCCCCTGGGGCGTATTCTCCGTGGGCATGACCATCCCTATCGCCCTCTTCATGGGTGTCTACCTGCGCTACATTCGCCCCGGCAAGGTCGGTGAGATCTCAATTATCGGCTTCGTCCTGCTCATGGCCGCTATTATCAGCGGCGGCTGGGTCAGCCACACCGAATGGGGCGCCCAATACCTGCACCTTGACCGGGTCACCCTGGCCTGGTGTGTCATCATCTACGGCTTCATCGCCGCTGTTCTGCCCGTCTGGCTCCTGCTGGCACCCCGCGACTACCTCTCCACCTTCATGAAGGTCGGCACCATCGTGCTCTTGGCCGTGGGTATCATCGTGGTCCGCCCCGAAATTACCGTACCCGCCGTCAGCGAGTTCGCCTCCCGATCAGAAGGCCCGGTGTGGTCAGGCTCCCTCTTCCCCTTCCTCTTTGTCACCATTGCCTGCGGTGCGCTCTCCGGTTTCCACGCGCTCATCGCTTCGGGTACCACCCCCAAGATGGTTGAAAAAGAACGCCAGACCCGCTTTATCGGTTACGGCGGCATGCTCATGGAGTCCTTTGTCGCTATCATGGCCCTGGTTGCAGCTGTCACCATTGACCGTGGTATCTACTTCGCCATGAATTCCTCAGCAGGTGCCACAGGCGGCACTGTAGAATCGGCAGCGCTCTTTGTGAACTCACTGGGTCTGACCGGTGTGCAGGTTACACCCGAGCTACTACAGGGTACAGCTGATGCGGTGGGCGAGCATTCCATCGTCTCCCGCACGGGTGGCGCACCTACCCTGGCCGTGGGCATGGCATTCATTCTGGGCAAGATGCTCCCCTGGTTCGAACTGACTAGCTTCTGGTACCACTTCGCCATCATGTTTGAGGCTCTCTTCATTCTGACCGCTGTGGATGCCGGTACCCGTGTTGCCCGCTTCATGCTGTCTGATACCCTGGGGAACTTCTTCCCCAAGTTCCGCGACCACAACTGGCGGGCAGGTGCCTGGATTACCACCGTTCTTATGGTGGCAGGTTGGGGATCCATCTTGATTCTGGGTGTAACCGACCCCTTGGGTGGCATTAACACCTTCTACCCGCTCTTCGGTATCGCCAACCAGCTCCTGGCTGCCTGTGCCCTAGCTGTCTGCCTAGCGATAGCCGCTAACAAGGGCCGCTTCAAGTACCTCTGGATTATCGCCCTGCCTCTGGCCTTCGACCTGTTGGTTACCGTGGTCGGCTCTTACCAGAAGATCTTCTCCACCAACCCCGCAGTGGGCTACTGGGCTAATCACAACCGCTTCAAGGAGGCCCTAGCCGCCGGTGAAACCTCCCTCGGCGCGGCAAAGAACGTGGAAGCAATGGAAGCCGTTGTGCGCAACACTTTCGTGCAGGGCACACTCTCCATTCTCTTCGTGGTGCTGACCCTGATCGTGGTGATTGCCGCCGTCCTGGAGGTATTCAAGGCCAAAAACGGTCACGCCCAGAAGAGCCACGAGAACCCCTACGTCCAGTCCACCATCTACGCACCGGCTGGCCTCTTCGCCACCCCGGCCGAGCGTGAACTGGAAAAGGAATGGAAGGCCTTCTACGAGAAGTACCCAGACCAGATCAGCGGCTCAGCAAGCCACAGCGGCCACTAGGAGAGCCATGCAGAAGATACGGTATTTTCTCTCACGGGCTCGCTGGTTTGCCGGGGGAGTGATGGGCGCTGACAAGTACCAAAAGTACCTGGCCCACCACAGAGCAACCGGTTGCCACCAGGAGCCCATGACCGAACGCCAGTTCTGGCGGGAATACACCGACGGGTTGGACCGTAACCCCGGTGCCCGCTGCTGCTAACAAGTAGCCCAGAGGCCGTTACCCCACCAAAAGTTGGGGTAGCGGCCTCCCTGCATAGGCTGGTGACCAGCAGGCGAAGAAATTAGGGTAACCTAAGAAAGTAGGAACCGGTAAGAAAGGGCCAAGCAATGGGCATCAAAGACTTCTTGCAAAGTCGTCGTGACGACGCTGAGCTTGGGCAAGGCCTCTGGCGCAGAACCCACGACCGGTTCGTCCGAGGGCTTGACCGCTTTCACCAGATCCTCGAGCGCGTCCCAGTAGGCCCCACACTCGAAGAAATCGTGCCGCTTGCCAACGAGCTAGCTGACCTGCTCCCCAGGGTTCGAACCGTTGCCGCCGAAGCGCACCGGCTAGCTCCCAGCGACTCCCAGGACATCCCCGCCTCACCCACCGGCGTATATTCCGATCTGCATCGCGCGCTCTCCCGAGCAGGCAACGCACTGGCCCTTACCGCTGAGGCCCTAGCCATGACCCGTTGCGCCGGTGACTGCCTGAACGGATGCACCCGAACTGAGAGCATCGCCCGCCGAATAGACACCGTCAAACAGCACATTAGCGATGCAGAAACCTACCTAGAGCAGGCACGCTGTGAAGCACAACAAACAGCCTCTTAGCTTCTGACAGGGGAGAACTTTTTTACACTCCGGGATTTGTCGCCAAGACCGCGTAAATATCCCCTAAACCGTACCTATTAAGAAGACCAAAGTACAGGTAAAGTTAGCGCGCGTGCAATTACGCTTAAAGAAGGCACAATCACACACGCTTTTAGGGGAAGAAGTAAGCCTATGAACCGCTACGCCCACATAGACGCCATGCGCGCCTTTGCGGTGCTACTCGTGGTCTTTTCACACGCAGGGCTAAAATTTGTGCCGGGCGGCTCCGGGGTAACCATCTTCTTTGCCATTTCAGGCTTCATCATCACCTACCTGCTTCTTCGAGAACGCGACAAAACCGGCAAATTCGATGTATCGGGCTTCTACATCCGCCGCTTCCTCAAAATTGCTCCTCCCCTTATCCTCGTCATAGTCCTGCCCACCATCGTCTACTGGGCGCTCGGCGGAACCCTTGACCCCCTTGACGTGCTGGGCCAGATTTTCTTCTTCTTCAACCTGCGCTACCTGGACTCACACATCACCGTGCTACCCGGTAGCCACGTGATGTGGTCGCTCTCCATCGAGGAGCAGTTCTACCTGGTTTTTGCCATCCTCTGGCTATTCATGGTGCGCTGGCGCAACTACCGGAAGGCCCTGACGCTGCTGGGCCTATCCCTTATCTTGTACTCGGCCCTGTCACGGTGGGCACTGTTCGACGCCGGTGCCAGCAGCGACCGCATCTACTTCGGCACCGATACCCGCCTTGAAGCAATCGCTATCGGCATGCTCACCGCCCTCTGGTACCACCGATACAGCGACGATGAAATGGTCCGAGGACGCCACCTAGCAGGCAAGCACTACATGCCTTCCGGGGGCCTGACACGAGACGGGTACACTATCCCGCTCCTGGGCCGTAACTGGGTCTTCTTCACCGCCATAGGGGTCTACCTGATGACCCTGGTCATCCGCGATACAACCTTCCGCGAAACCGTGCGCTACTCGCTCCAGGCCTGGTCAGCTTCCACCATTATGCTCTGGGGGCTGGTAGCTTCCCGCCAGCCCCTGGGCGCGGCTATCCACCGCTTCTTAGCCTGGCGGCCCCTGCAACTCATTGGCCTGTCGAGCTACAGTATCTACCTGGTACACGATGTGCTGTTCAAAGCAATCGAAGGCCACCTGCAGGACCTGCCCCTTCTGGCCCAGGTTGCTCTTCTGGTGCCCCCCGGCCTTCTCGCGGGTGTACTGATTTACCTCATGGTTGAGGTCCCCGTCCAGCGCTTTAAAGACCGCCGCTTTGGGGCCAGCTGGAAGCAAGACCAGAAGCCAGCACCCGCTCCAGCTGACACCCCTGTTGTCATTCCCTGGAACAAGCAGAAGTCTTAGGCTTCTGCCCGAGAAGGTATCCACCCCGGCCTGCTTTGTGCCCGCCAAGGCCCTAGAAGGCCAACCCCGAGCCAGTTGGCGGGGCACAAAGCAGGCCTTCCTCCTTACACGGGAGCTACCACACCCGCACCATACAACTAGATGAGGTTCTGCGCGCGTGCCGCCGCCACAGCGGCCGTGCGGTTATCCACACCCAACTTGGTGAAAATATGCACCAGGTGCGTCTTTACCGTGGACTGCGAAATAAAGAGCTTCTGCGCAAGCTCCTTGTTGGTTGCACCGGTAGAAACAAGCTCAAGAAGCTCAGTTTCCCGCGCTGAAAGAGTCACAGTAGGCCGTTGCATCCGGTCCACCAGCGCCGCCATGACCTCGGGCGAGAGCGTCCTCTGGCCCCGCGCCGTAGCTAGTACAGCCGTATGCACCTGCTCCGGAGGGGCGTCCTTGAGCAAATAGCCCAGAGCGCCGGCCTCAACAGCTGCCACGATATCGGCCTGCGTATCAAAGGTAGTCAGCACCAGCACTGGAGGACCCCCCATAGCCACCAGCAGACGAGTCGCCTCCACCCCGCCCATAGGTTTCATCTGAAGGTCCATCACCACCGCATCGGGGGCCTCGCCCCGTACGGTTAGCTCCTGTACAACCGAAACAGCCTGACCCCCATCGGAGGCTTCTGCCACTACCTCGATGTCGCTAAACCCGGCAAACAAGGCACCCAAACCAGCCCTGACTACCGGGTGATCATCGACCAGCACAACCTTAACAGTCATAGTTACCTCCAGAAGCCGGGGCAGCCAGTACACCCTCTACCGGTAAACGGACAGACAAGGCGGTACCAGCGCCAGGAGAACTTTCAATATTCAGGGTCCCACCCACCTGGTCTACCCGGGCAGTCAGAGAGATCAACCCATAGCCGGTGCTACCCTCCGCTAGGGCAACCTCAGCCTTATCCGTTACCGGTGAGAGCGCACGAACGTCAAAACCAACCCCGTTATCGCACACATCCAGTGCTACCTCACCCGGCCACAGGCTGAGCGTCATCACCGCCTGACTGGCCTGAGAATGGGCAGCAACATTCGCCAACGCACCCTGGGCTACCCGCACCAGGGTAGAGGCAATCGGCTCAGGCAGCCGGTTCACCGCAGACTCATCACCATCAACGGTCAAAGAGCACCGGAAGTCAAGACCCGCCGCCTGCTGAGTGGCCTGCGTCGAAGCGACCAAAGAGCTCAAAGCACCTACCACAGAACTATCCAGCGCGGGCGAAGCTAAGTCATGAATAAAACGGCGGGCTTCTGCCAGGTTAGTGGACGCGCTCTGCTCAATTACCTGCAATCGTTCCCTCCCCAGCGCAGTATCACCTGATGCCAAGGCATTTGAGGCCGCACGGGACACCAGAACAATCGACGATAGCCCCTGGGCCAAAGTATCGTGTATTTCCCGGGCAAGGCGCTCGCGCTCAGCAATCTTTCCAGCCCGGTACTGCTGTTGAGCCAGCTCGGCCTGCACCGCCCTGAGCTGCTCAGCTAGCCGAAACTGGTGGGCTGCATCCTGTCTCAGTGCCCGGTAGGTAAAAGAGATAACTACAGCCAAGATAGCCCCCAGCGTAGGGCCTACCAGGTACCCCGGAGTCAGACCCTCAGCCCGTAAACGAGCCAGGCCGAACCCGGCAGGGCCCACCAAAGGCAAAGCAACCGCCAGAAGGCACAGCGCACCGGTAGCCAGCACCCCGGCTAGAGGTCGCAAGAGGTGCAGGTAGAGGAACATGACGGGGAAAACAGCCCAGGTAAACGAGCTATCCAAACACATCAGCGCCAGCCACAAACCTGTAATGACAAGCAACCAGAGATGAGCCGGGCTAAAAGGCAAAGTACCACCGGAGGCCAAGGGAAAACCTGCCAGCCTCAACCGCTGAGGTAGGCCGCGCCGCTTCTCATAGACCGTACCTGCCAGGTAGATAGCCCCCAGGGTAAGTGTCAGGACCCCGATAGCGGTGTGGCGGGGCTGGTAGACGCTGCCCACTAGAGCCAAAACAGCACCAAAAATGAGTAGGAAAGCGAACATGAC
>NZ_JBLXXR010000007.1:0-87516 GCF_048513535.1 Rothia sp. CCM 9416
CTTAATATCATTTGCAAATCATCTTTGCGTGACGATAACCACAAGTTGTTTTTGATCTACCGAATTCTCATTCACTATCCCAATTGGCTACATAAGCAACCGAACTTGTGGTGCGCTATTCAATTAGACGGCCTTGAGCAAGGTTCCCCTCGCCGCGGCGACTGGTAATACTTTACGCAGGTTTTTCACACTCTGCAAGTCAAGAAGGCCTCAAAACCGCCCATCGGGCACCGAAACCCACCCAAGCTACCAGTGTTTTACCAAGTAAATACTGATTTATAAATTTTTCCAAAAATTTTTCAGCTAGCAACTTTCAGGCCACTTTTAGGTCACCTGGAACCTCCACCAAACAGGTTTGGCCTTCTACCGCTGCCCTAGAAAGACAAAAACTGCCTGCCCACCAAGACCTCAAGGGCCCCAGTCAAGTGCAGGCAGTTTCTTTCAAGACCCAGAACTTACTAGGCAATTTCAACAACAGCCATGTTCTTCTTGCCTCGGCGGATAACAGCATACTTACCGAGCAAGAGATCCTCCTGGGCCAGCCTAGCATCTTCGCCCTGAACCTTGACGTTATTGATTGCTGCACCTCCCTCTTTGAGAGTACGGCGGGCTTCACTCTTAGAACTAGATAAACCGGTCTCAGTCAGAACGGTCACCATATCGAGCTGGTCCGCAGACACAAGAGCGTGCGGAAGCTCAGCAGTAGCGGCTCTCAAAGTTGCTTCATCAAGAGCTGCGAAGTCGCCCTTACCAAAGAGAGCCTCGGAAGCCGCGATAACTTTCTCCGTAGCTTCAAGACCATGGACCAACGACGTGACCTCGTAAGCCAAAGTCTTCTGAGCCAAACGCTTGAAAGGTTCCTCTTCAACAGAGCGCTGAAGTTCAGCAATTTCATCGCGAGTCTTGAAGGTGAAGACCTTGAGGCGGTCAGCCACATCGGCATCGGCAGTATTCAGCCAGAACTGGTAGAAGGCGTAGGGTGAGCACATCTCGGGATCAAGCCAGATAGCGTTGCCCTCAGACTTACCAAACTTAGTGCCGTCAGAGTTAGTAATCAGGGGGGTCCCCAGGGCGTGAACGCTCTTGCCCTCAACCTTACGTACCAGCTCAGTACCGGAGGTCAGGTTGCCCCACTGATCAGAGCCACCGCACTGCAAAGACACATTGTAGCGGCGGTTGAGCTCCAAAAAGTCATTGCCCTGCAAAATCTGGTAGGAGAACTCAGTGTAGGAGATACCCTCATCAGAGTTCAGGCGCTTGGCCACAATCTCCTTCTTAATCATGGTGCCCACACGGAAGTTCTTACCGATTTCACGAAGGAAGTCGATAGCCGAAAGCTGACTAGTCCACTCTAGGTTATTCACCATGCTGGCAGCGTTCTCACCCTCAAACGAAAGGAAACGCTCAATCTGGCTACGCAGACGCTCAACCCAACCCTCCACAACATCGCGTGAATTCAAGACACGCTCAGATGTCTGACGGGGATCACCAATGAGACCGGTAGCACCACCCACCAGGCCAAAAGGTTTGTGACCAGCAAGCTGAAGGCGACGCATCAGCAGAAGCTGAACCAGGTGCCCCAGGTGCAAAGAAGCAGCGGTGGGATCATAACCGATATAGAAGTTGACGGTCTCTTCAGTCAGCGCTTTTTCAAGGGCATCTTCATCGGTACTGACGTGCACAAAGCCACGCCACTTCAATTCCTGCCAAATATTCTCAAAGGAATCGTCATTGTGCTGAGCTGCGAGAGTCTCTTCAGACACGGTTACTCCTGGTTAGTCATCAATAAAACGGTAGAAACTACCACCTCCAACCGTACCAGCTCAGTAGCCCAAGCACAGAAGTAGCGGGCATACTCAGCTGGCACGAAACTAAGAGGTGGCGCAGAAAGCTAATCTGCCAAGGGCTCCAAACCGGCAGGAAGCTCAGCACTAGCAATAAGCTTCAGACGCTGGGTGGGGCGGGTCATCGAAACATAGAGGTCACCAACCGAACCATTAGCGGCCCTAATAATATCCATTGGCTCAACAATAATGACGCTGTCGAACTCCAAGCCCTTGGCCTCCCACGGGGTCAGAATCAGCACCTGATGTTCCAAGGCTGAGGCACTTGTTCCCAACTTGCCCCGGTGCTCCTGCGCCAAAGCCAAGGCAGTCTGCTGATATTTGCCTTCAGCGACAATTACGCCAATCAGACCGCCAGCGGCCTGCTCAAGTTCCTGGCCCACAGCATCAAGTACCGACGGCAGAAGCTGGTCCTCCCCCACAATCTCAGCGGTAGGTGCCCAGCGGCCTTGGCGCACAGCCTTCGGAGCAGAAATACACAAACCAGCCGCCTGCGCTACAGCAACAGCCGCATCGGAAATCTGCGCCGGTGTTCGGTAGTTCACCGTTAGCTCCTCCAAGGTAAACCGCTCCCCCACAAAGGGTTCAAGGGCTCCTGCCCAAGAAGTAGAAGCCGCCGCAGACGAAGCCTGAGCGATATCGCCCACAACCGTGAAGGACTTCATGGGGCAACGGCGCATCAACAAACGCCACTGCATCGGGGAAAGCTCCTGAGCTTCATCCACCACAACATGGCCATAAGCCCAGGTCCTATCAGCCTGGGCCGCGCGGGCTGCGGTCATACGCTCACCGCGTTCCTCGTTCAGCTCCGCAATCTGCTCAGCAGTCACCACGCCATCAATTCCCATATCAGCAAGCTGCTGGTCAACGTTTTCCAGTGCCTTACGGGCATTCTCAAGGTTAGCCTGGTGGGCAGCCTCGGCTCGGGCCATCTGGGCCGCACCTGCGACCTGGGAAAAATCACCCAGCAACTCGGCGGCCTCATCCAGAAGCGGGACATCCGCCTCGGTAAAAGGCGCGGACGCAGGCCGTGCCAGTACATCGCGCTCCTGCTGGCTCAAAATACCGGCAGTTGCACTTTCAAGGTAATGCGGCTTGGAATACAGAGAACGTACCAGAGTCTCTGGTGCTAAAGGCATCCAGGCAAGGTTAAGGGCGCGACGGACATCCATAGAACCTCGAACATCATCCTCAAGATAGGGACGGTCCACAGCATGGCCGGCTGCACGGTCCAGAGTCTCGTTCAACTGTGCGGTCAGCTCTTTCAGCAAGACCTTGACAAAAGTTTCGCGCGCCTGGTTATGAGGCTTACCGGTTGAGCGAGCGGTAGCCCTGGCCTGCTTGACCATAGCCGGAGTCAGAACAAGATCAGTAGAATCCACCGCCAGCCTGACCGGCTGATCAGGAACTTTCTGGCGGTCAGAGACAGCTTTTTTGAGCACCTCAGCCATGCGCAAATCGCCCTTGACCCCTGCGGCGCCAGGATCTTTTTCGGGTACAGCCTTAATCCCCGGGTAGAGGGTAGCCAACGAAGACATGACCACCCCGGTCTCACCGAGCGACGGAAGGACACGCTCGATATACCACATGAATGAAGCAGAAGGACCAACCACCAAAACACCCGCGTTATTCAGACGCTCCCGGAAGGTGTACAGCAGATAAGCCGCACGGTGCAAAGCCACCGCTGTCTTACCGGTACCCGGCCCGCCCTGAACTACACGCACCCCGGCCAGGTCAGCACGGATAATAGCGTCCTGCTCAGCCTGAATGGTAGCCACAATATCGCCCATACGGCCGGTGCGCTTACGATTCAAGGCCGCCAACAAAGCGCCTTCCCCGTGGAGCGATGCTTCAGCACCCTCATCGAGCATGGACGAATCCAAGACATCGTCCTCAAATCCGGTTACTTGACGGCCTTCCAGCATCAGATGGCGGCGACGACGCACCCCCTGCCGGTTAAAAGCTGTGGCCTGGTAAAACGTACCGGCCTCCGGTGCGCGCCAGTCAATGAGCAGCCGTTCGTGCGCATCGGTGGCTAATCCAATCCGACCGATATAGCGCTGGCCACCTTCATCAAGGTCAAGACGGCCAAAAGCTAGACGATGATCAACCGCGTTGTACTGGGCCAGCCTGTCCTCGTAATGCTGGGCATAGGCATCTCGCTCAGAACGGTTCTGGTGGCTTCCAACAGCCTGATCCTTACGGGTATTTTTGAGTTTGCGCTCGTTAATCCCCCGTAGCTCGTCCAGCCGCTCATAGAGCCTGGCGACATACATGCGTTCCCCCACGAGCTCCTTCTCATAAGCCTGTTCGGCTAAAGCATCCTGGGAGCGATCAGTGGTGTTTTCAGTCAAGGCGGCACCCTCCATGGCAGGTAATTTCAGGCCCTCAATTCTACCCCCTCGCCCAGGCCTCACCAAAGCAAGGCCATAAAGGTTGACAGTTTGCCCATGCCCAAGCCCCGCTCCCCCTGCATGATGCTGGGGGAACGGGGCTAAAGCTATGCAACCTTATTCGGTTATTCCGAGACCAGTGAAAGAGACTCAAGACGGTGCGGAGCAAGAATCTCACGCCCGCCCAGGCCATCAAGCTCAAGGAGCACACCGATACCGGCAACCTTAAGGTCGGCCATCTTCATCAGATGAGTAGCCGCTTCAAGCGTGCCACCGGTTGCCAGCAGGTCATCCACGATGAGAACACGAGAACCGGCAGGGATGTCGTCCTTATGAATTTCGATAGCCGCCTGGCCGTACTCCAAGGAGTATTCCTTCATGTAGGTATCGCGCGGTAGCTTACCTGCCTTACGAACGGTCATCACACCGGTCCCTGCAATGTAGGCAATGGCGGAAGCCATCAAGAAGCCGCGCGCTTCAACGCCGGCGACGATATCAAACTGCCCCTCAAAACGGGCTGCTATTTCTTCCATCGAAGCGCGGAAAACCTGAGGGTTAGCAAAAAGGGTGGTCACATCGTAAAAGAGGATGCCCTCTTTGGGATAGTCCGGAATTTGCGCACAAGCAGCGGGAATCTGCTCCGCAAGGGGCAGTGAAGAATCCACCAGCTCAATCATAAAAAATCTAACACCTTATACATATCAGCAGGGGGTACCTAGGAACCAGTGGCCAAGAAGCCTATTCCACAGGCCAGCACCCGTTTCTTAGGGGTACCCGCCAAGACTACCCCAACCATGAGTTAAGCCAGAAAGGGAGCTCAAGAAGCCGAGCTAGAAAAGCTCACCTGACCAGCTAGCCACTGGCTAGACGATTCACAATAAGTATACGCACCCACATTAAAACTGTTGCTGAACTATGTACCTATCATAGGCGGACAGCACCAAATCCAGGGAATGTGGCAGAGGCTCGGTAGCCCGGAAATACTCCACTATCACCGCAGCATGCCATCGAGCCCGCGCAGTAGCCTGCTGATCAGAGCCCAAGCAAATAATTTTTCCAGCCATCTTGAGCAGGTCGATCAGGCATTGCTCATGATCTAAAGCATAGGACCGGAAACTATCAAAAACGAGGTCGATTAACTCCGCTGCCTCCACCGGCAGGTAACCGACACAAGCTCTGCCATCGCAGATCACCGTGTTAGGAGCTGGCGGCTGCTGGGCGGCACGTACCAGCCCAACGGTTAATTCATGGGTAGAGTCCGTCAGCGTGAAAGGGTCGTTGGTGCCCGGTGATAGGGCGCGTACCCCCAGCTCAACAATTTGCCCCTGGACAAATCGAATATCATTGTAATCGGTTCGAGAGTCCCCCAGCGAGCAAATAGCCTGAACGTCAGACTTCATCTTTTCTAGGGTTTCTGGTTCCAGCTCTGTATCAGAAAAAATCCATGCGATCCTTTGGCCCTCCACCAAGTGATCACCGGCCCTGACCAGTAGGCTGACAAAAGCCTGACTATCCTTAGTTTTCTCGGCAAGGACGACAGGCTCGATATCAACTACATAGCCACTATCAGAAGTGCACACCGGGTAGGAATAAGGCCAATTACTTCTCTCATCCTGACGAACACAAGTAGCGCTGCCCTTTTCACCAAACTCATTATTGCGGTCAATCAGCTTCAAATACTTACTCTGAACCGTTGTAGCAATAGTGCTGACCTGGATACCAGAGGCAATGTGGTTAATAAAATAAATGAGCACCCCTACACAGGCAAGTGCCAGAACCATCGAGAAATTCACGGCAATATGAGGAACAAAAGACTGCCCACTCACCGAGTTGTCAGCCCCCTGGACACTTCTCATCACCAAGAGACAGTACAAGAATGTTGAGGTGAAGGTTCCTAGAACCACCTGGTTGCCACGGTCAGACATGAAGTTTCTGACCAGGCGGGGGCCAAAGGAACTACTAGCTGAACTCATCACAGAAATAGTGATAGAGAAAGCCATGGTTGCAACAGAAAGAACCGTTGACGCGATCGAGGAAAGAATACCGCGAGCACCTTCAGGGCCCACCGTAAAGAAGAGGAGGGTGGCATCTGCCGGCCCGTAGCCCATGGCCTGATCCAAGGCAACCAGGATTAAGGACAGGCCAATACCGCAGACAATAAAGATAGACGGAACCATGATGAAGGAATCACGGAAGGCTCTCAGTCGATCAACTAAATGCAATTTTTCTCCCAAGCTCATGATAAAGGTTGCCGTAACTCCTCATCAGGCAGCTACGACAGTGACTCTTTAGCTTAGCTGATGAGAGTCTGACGCTGAGCAAAGATGCGCTGGGGTTCCAGTTCATGCTTAAGAGCTTCCAACTGTTGCGCCACAGCAGAAGGCGCAGTACCGCCCTGGGCGCTACGCGAATTCAGGGAACCCTCAACAGTCAGGACCTCACGAACACCGGCATGCAGATGGGGGGAAATTGCCCGGTACTCTTCATCGGTCAAATCCCACAGCTCACAGCCCTTAGTCTCGCAGACCTGCACAGCCTCACCAGCCAGCTCATGAGCCACACGGAAAGGCAGGCCCTCACGCACCAGCCACTCAGCAATATCGGTAGCCAGAGCAAACCCCTGGGGTGCAAGCTCAGCCAAACGATCAGTGTTAAAAGTAAGAGTAGCAATCATGCCAGAAACCGCAGGGAGCAGAACTTCAAGCTGGTCAATAGCATCAAAGACTGGCTCCTTATCCTCCTGTAAATCCCTGTTATAGGCCAGCGGTAGCGCCTTAAGGGTTGCCAGCAAACCGGTCAGATCACCAATCAGGCGGCCAGCCTTACCGCGAGCCAGCTCAGCGATATCGGGGTTCTTCTTCTGCGGCATAATCGATGAGCCAGTAGAAAAAGAATCGTGCAGGGTCACAAAAGAAAATTCCTTGGTCGCCCAGAGGATAATCTCCTCAGAAATACGCGAAATATCCACCGAAATCATGGCCGCAATCCAGGCGAACTCGGCGTAAACATCGCGTGAGGCAGTACCGTCAATAGAGTTATAGACCGCAGAATTGAAACCCAAATCAGTGGCCACGGCCTCAGGGTCAAGACCCAGGGATGAACCAGCCAGCGCACCAGAACCATAAGGCGAAACAGCTGCACGCTTATCCCAGTCCAGCAGACGGTCCAGGTCACGCGAAAGAGCCCAGGCGTGAGCCAGAAGCTGATGAGACAGTAGCACCGGCTGAGCGTGCTGCAGGTGGGTGCGCCCGGGCATGGGCGCGTAGGGGTGAGCCTCAGACTGCCCGATAAGAGCATCAATCGTTTCCAGCACACCAGTGGCAATAATCGATGCGTGATCGCGCAGGTACATACGCCCCAGGGTAGCAATCTGGTCGTTACGGGAACGGCCGGCGCGGAGCTTACCGCCCAGGTCTGTACCGGCACGCTCGATGAGCCCCTTCTCTAGGGAGCCATGAACGTCCTCATCGGTTTCTGCCGGAACATAAGCGCCAGAACGCACATCAGCTTCAAGCTGGTCAAGCGCGGCAATCATGTCGGACAGCTCCTGCTCGGTCAGCAAACCTGCCTTGGCCAGAACACGAGCGTGGGCACGGGAACCCGCAATGTCGTAGGGGGCTAAACGCCAATCAAACTGGGTTGATTTGGAGAGAGCCGCGAGAGCTTCAGAAGGCCCGCCGGCAAAACGGCCGCCCCAGAGGGCTCCGTCATTGGTTCCATGCTTTACATCAGTCATGAGGTTTTCCTGTTCTGGTGAAGTCAAAAAGTCTAAGTGCACAAAAGGTGCAGGAGGTCGCGCTGACTGCAAGCTGGCAGGGTCTGGCCTGAACCGGGGTGAGCGCCCCGCGCAAGAACCGCGAGAGTCAGCTTGTAGCAGCGCGTTCACTGCACCCAGAGCTGGGGGGGGTATTCCTCGTCTTAGAGGCCTAGACGCTGGTCACGGGCTGAAGCGACCTTAGAAGACAGGCCGAAGAGCTCGATAAAGCCGCGAGCCATGGACTGGTCGAAGCTGTCGCCCTCATCGTAGGTTGCCAGGTTGAAGTCGTAGAGGGAGGTCTCGGAGCGGCGACCGGTTACTACCGCGCGGCCTCCGTGCAGGTCCATACGGATTTCTCCGTTAACCATTTTTTGGGTGTCGTTTATGAAAGCGTCAAGTGACTTCTTGAGGGGTGAGAACCACTGGCCGTCGTAGACCAGCTCGGTCCAGCGCTGGCCCACGGTCTTCTTGAAGCGGGCCTGCTCGCGCTCAATGGTAACGTTTTCCAGCTCCTTGTGAGCCGCAATCAGGGCCATGGCACCGGGAGCTTCGTAGATTTCTCGGGACTTGATGCCCACCAGACGGTCTTCCACGATGTCAATACGACCGATACCCTGGACCCCGGCGCGCCGGTTCATGATCTCGATAGCCTGCAAAGGGGTAACGGCCTGACCATCAATCGCCACGGGGATACCTTCCTTGAAGGTAATGATGACGGTGTCGGGGGTGGGCGCGAAGGTGGGGTCGTCGGTGTAGTCGTAGACGTCCTTGGTAGGGCCATTCCAGATGTCTTCGAGGAAGCCGGTTTCTACCGCTCGGCCCCAGACATTCTGGTCGATGGAGAAAGGGTTCTTCTTAGTAGTGGCAATCGGCAGGTTGTTCTTCTCTGCGTAGTCAATTGCCTTTTCGCGGGTCAGAGCAAGATCACGTACGGGTGCAATGCACTTGAGGTCGGGGCCAAGGGTCTGGATACCCACCTCAAAGCGGACCTGGTCATTGCCTTTTCCGGTGCAACCGTGAGCAACGGTGCTCGCGCCGAACTGCTTTGCTGCGGCGACCAGGTGCTTGGTGATGACCGGCCGGGAGACGGCAGAAACCAGGGGGTAAGCGTCCATGTAGAGGGCGTTTGCCTTCAAGGCGGGCATGCAGTAGTTTTCAGCAAACTCGTCACGCGCATCGGCCACGTAGGCTTCGACTGCACCGCAGTCAAGGGCCCGCTGGCGGATTGTTTGGAGATCCTCGCCACCCTGACCTACGTCTACCGCAACGGCGATAACTTCGGCACCCGTTGCCTCTCCAATCCAGCCGATGGCAACTGAGGTGTCGAGGCCGCCTGAGTAGGCCAGAACAATCCGCTCTTTCATGGTGCTCCTTGATAGTTGTTTGAGGGTGCGGGGATTCCACACATCTATAAATAATTATGCACTCTTAGACATAATTATTCAAATATGTTTGTGTGCGGAGGACGCACTGTCACTCTTCCCCAGCTACCAGTGCTTCAGAACCTAGAACCAGGAGATACCCCGGATGGCTAGAACCGGTACCCATACCCCAAAGCATAATCACCCTCAGCAGGCAACTGAAAAGGAGGAAAAATGAGAGTCACAACTTCGCCTTGATACCGGTTAAGCTCATCAGCCATATCCTGATAAGACTTCTTCGGAGCAATAACATAATCCACGTAGACAGTTCCGCACCCATCAGTGTTGATTTTTAGCTCTGTACTGGAAGTAGAGATACCACCGGTACCACTACGACTATTGAGCACTTCAGCAGAAACCAGGGTACATTCCTTATCCACCGGATGAGAACGACTATAGAAATTATAAAGAGAACCACCAATCATGAGAAAAAAGCTAGAAAAAATAATTAGAAAAAATAAAAAACTGACCCATTTACGGGGTTTCTTTTGACCATTTTTGTTCAGTTCTTCTGTACAAAAAATACCCATTTTTTATTTTCCAGACTGCATGCTAACCGGGCGTAGAGTATCCGCGCTGGAAGAGCTTATACTCCCTGAGCCACCCCTAACCATACTCTTGAACCCTTCATTCAATGCATCATTGATATTTAATGTTTTCTCTTGTGGCGTGACAAGGTAATTGGCAACACCTAAAACGTAGTCACCAGCGCAATCAACACCCACACCGGTCAATTGTGCAGGTACAGATCCACCAATATGTTTCTCTCGTAAAGGCCTAATCCTCGGCGAAACACCAAACGGATCCGCACCACGAGCACCCAACACACAAAAACACCGCCACCACTACCACACCAGACAAACCAGGACCTACCGGCCTAAATCAAAACCCTCAATCTCATACACATGCACAAAGTCCCGAATAGGAAAATTCCAGACACCAGCTTTAAGATGAACCTTTTTCCCAGCAACCTGCTCATTGAGCTTATCCTTAATCTCCTGATTAGATAAACCACGACGAGGACCGTTATATTTCATATCACCACAGTCAAAGGACTTCATCCAAACATACTCATTACTGTTATACGACTTCGTCCCCGAATCATGAACCATCGCCCTCTCAATAGTGCACTGCATATCCTTCTGCCAAAAAGCATTCACCCAAGGAGACGCAACATACCACACAAACCCATACACCAAGGGCCCAGCAAAAACAAGCAAAAACAATCCCGCACGAATCCTCTCACCGAGTGAAAAAGGATTAGGCTGCCTCTTTTTCTTACTCCTGACCATCACCAAACACCTCTTCCACAACCTGCTTCCCAGCCTCCGCTACTTCGCCACCAACAGGAGCAGCAACACCAGTAAACAAAGAATCACCAGCCAAACCAGTCCACCCATTAAACGACGGAGACTTCAAAGACTGAACAGGAGCAGAACCATTCACAGTCCCCTTAACAGACTCCCTAAACCCAGCACTCAAAGCATCCTGTAGCTTCCAGCCCGGACCGTCATAATCAGGCTCCCTATACGACTCATACTGAGCAGAATACGTCATCAAATACAAGAGCACGCCCCTACAACCGATACCCATACCCCAAAGCATAATCACCCTCAGCAGGCAACTGAAAAGGAGGAAAAATGAGAGTCACAACTTCGCCTTGATACCGGTTAAGCTCATCAGCCATATCCTGATAAGACTTCTTCGGAGCAACCACATAATCTATATACACAGTCCCACAATCCTGGGTACTCACCTTCAGTTGGGTACTCGAGGTCGCAAGCCCACCGGTACCACTACGACTATTGAGCACTTCGGCAGAAATCAGGGTGCAGTCTTTATCTACTGTATGAGAACGCCTGTACTTCTCACCCAAGGGAAGACCGACAAAAATCAACGCACCGATCAATAGGGTAATCATCGAAATCACCAACTTGCTCCTAGACATTCTAGGTGGCCGCTGAAACTGACTTGCCATTCTAATCACCTGCTACCGTATCACTGGTCAGCTGGACGAATTCTATTAGCCCCCAAAGTACTAAATGTACCTGAGCCGCCACTCACCGAATTCTTAAACCCTTCCTTTAAGGCGCCTTCCCAGCTCAAATCTTGGTCCTGTGGCACAGCAAGATAGTTTCCTGTACCCACAACAGAATCAGCTATCCTATCCATCGTATTCCCAGCTGCAGCTGTCAGACCCTTTTCAAGCAACCCCGCTTCAGAACTCACATCGAGAAGATTCTGTCGTAAAGGCCTAATCCTCGGCGAAACCACACCAACACCAAAACCCGCACCCGTAGCACGAACATAACCACCCACAGTATGCTCCTTAAAACCACCCCACGCATACGCCAAATTATTACTCGTCACATGAGAAGCAACACCCTGAACCGTCTGACCCGCCATCGACCGCACAGCACCACCATCATCAAACCAACCGGCCGGCACCACACCCAAAACGACGACGGCGCCCCCATGCACCCAAACCGAACACACAAAAACACCGCCGCCCACTACGTCAGGTATACCAGGGCCTACCGGTACCGGCCTAAATCCAGAACCACACCAACAAGCAGATAACTACTCAACAGGACCAGAAAACGAAAACACCTTCCGCTGACCCCAACTCTTCAAACTAGTCTCACCAATCATAAACTCATACTTCTTACCCGGCTCAACCCGACTCAGCGTAGACTCAATCTCGCTCTCACTCACCGGCATATAAAGCCCACCACAGTCCTCGGTCGAAAAAACAATATCGTCCCGCGACGAGCTATACCTCACACCACTTGACGTAGAAGACTTATGCTCAGCAGACTCAACCGTGCACACCAGAGGCACCTGATGCGAACGATCATAGATAAAAAGCCGCCAGCCGTAATACAACGGCGTTCCAAGGATTAAAGCCCACATAAGAAGAACAAGAGACAAAACCGGGTAATTGATTTTCTGCGGTGTCTCACCGGACTCAGCCGACTCACCTTTATTGTTCTTTTGGCTCATCACTATCAAACCCCTCCTCAACAGCAAAACCAGTCGCACTCACCGCCACACCACTAGCACCAGCAACCATAGACCTCTGACCACCAGAAGCAGACGAACCCATAGCATGCAACTAATCCGTCGCAGGCCCCCTCACAGGAACAAACACCAGAGCAGAACTAGCAAAACCCTTACCAAAACAAAGACGACGGCACACCACCAGCACCCAACACACAAGGACACCGCCACCACTACCACAAGGAACAAACCAGGGGCCTACCAACCCAAAACAAGACCCCAAACACACCTACCCCCGAATCGGAAAACCCTCCAACTCCACAGCACGAGCAGTATAGTGCCCCACATACAAATAACTCACCCGAAACCGCAACCGCTCACCCCGATGACGATTCAACTCATCAGCCAAATCCTGAGCACTATCAAAACCCTCATTCTGCATTTTTGTAAAAAACACCAGCCCACACTCCTCAGTCTCAGTATTCACACCCTGCCATGAAGAAGAAGACCGCAAACCGCCCCCACCACTGACAACCTCAGCACTCACAACAGTACAATCAACCGTCCGATAAAAATGCAGGTTACCAAAGTAATAAGCAAGAACCAGAAAAATAAACCCATAAAGAATGAAATCAAAAATCTTACGACCTCGAGGACCTAAACTACCAGCCCCAGACTTACCACCACGGTCTTGATCAACAACAGCCACACAAACCACCTCTCCAACTACCCACGAGCCTAACCAAACCCCAGCAACAGACCAAAAGCCAACAAACCAACCGGCCAGCACCACACCCAAAACGACGACAGCACCCCCATGCACCCAACCCCAACACACAAGAACACCGCCGCCAGATATCAAACAATAAGCCAGGGCCTACCGGCCCAAATCAAGACCCTCAACACCAACAATAAGCGTGTCAGAAAAAGGCGCCTGCCAATACCCCACATCCACCGTCACCCGCTGACCAGCAAGAACATCAATACGCTCAGCAACCTCAGCGCGCGTCAACCCATGACGCTCACCCACATAACGCATCCCCGGACAATCAGAAGCCTCCACATACACATAACTATTACCCGAATACGACTTAGACCGACTCTCCCCCTTAGCCGCACCCACAATCGTGCACTGCACCGGATGATTAAAAGCACGGTTAAAGGGCGTAGAAACAAGCACAGTAGCAACCCCATAAACCATCGGGCTTAAAACAAGCACCAAAGCAACCCCAGCAGCAATCCTGCCGCCAAGAGTCTTCGCCCGCCCCACACCTTCCTGCACAGGCACAGAACCTACAGACTCACTCACCAGAACCCTCCCTCACACTCTCAACCATAACCCCCACAGACGCCTGCACACCCGAAACACCAGAACCCAACAACCCTAGATCCCGCACAGCACCAACATCATCAAACCAACCGGCCGGCACCACACCCCAAAACGACGACAGCACCCCTGCACCCCAACCCGAACACACAAAAACACCGCCGCCGGACCCTAGCTTCTTGAGCTACCACCAGCTAGAAAGTAAGGTTCTTTTCAATCAGCGCCCCGCGGCCTCAGAGCTACTACTCCTGAGCAGTCATTAGCCCTCTAAAACTATAGTCCCAGCTAGTTCACGCTTAAGTATTTTTCCGGTCGGACCCAGCGGTAGCGACTGCCGGACTTCATAGCGACGAGGCCGCTTATAGGCTGCCAATTCTGCACGGGCCAGAGCATCAAGGGCCGCCACCAGTTCACCCATCTGCGCTTCATCAAGCTGCTCATGCGGCACAATCACAGCCACGACCTCCTCACCTACCCGGGGGCAGGGAATACCCACGACTGCAGCCTGCCTGACCCCAGAATGGATGTCGAGGACGTCCTCGATCTCGCGCGGGTAAATGCTATTTCCATTGCGCAGAATCATGTCTTTAAGACGGTCAACAATAAAGATATTGCCCTGCTCATCAATTTTTGCAACATCCCCGGTCGCAAACCACTCCCCCTGCATCACCTGCTGTGTTGCCTGGGGGTTGTTCCAGTAGCCAGCCATAACATTTGGGCCGGCAACCCAGAGCTCACCGGGCTGACCCGCGCCAAGTTCTTGCCCCCTGCTATCAACAACTTTGACACGGACCCCGGGAAGAGCACGACCCACCGACCCGATGAGCAAGCCAAACTCCGCACGATTAAAAGCCACCACGGGAGCAGTCTCGCTTAAGCCATAGCCCTCATAAATGGGAAAAGCTAAGATCTGCTCAATCTGCCGGTGAACAGAAGCGGGTAAAGCTGCCCCGCCAGATACGCCAAACCGGACAGTCCCCCGCAACTGGGCGGCCAGGGCAGGGTCAGTAGCCAGATAGGCGGCCCAAGCCCCATACATGGTTGGCACCGCGGCGTAAACCGTGACCCCGGCGCTCGCGCACAGTTGTGCTGCTCCCCCCGGTGTGAACTGCGGAAGCAGAGCAACGCTTGCACCGGCCGCAAAGACTGCATTCATGGACACCGTTTGACCAAAAGCGTGAAAGAGCGGGAGCCCGCCAAAAATAGTGTCGTCCCCCCTAAAACCAAAAACCTCTGCGCAGGCACGGGCGTTGGACAGCATATTCGCATGGGTTAAGGTCGCGCCCTTGGGGGCACCCGTCGTCCCCGAAGTGTAGAGCAGAACAGCGGGCGCGTCCAGGTGCACGGCTCTAGGCTCCCAGGGGCCTACCCTAGGAGCCGCAAAATCAAAGCCCAGACCAAGAATCTCAATCTTTAGCTCGCTGCCCAGGTGCCGACCGGTCTGCTCAGCTTGATCAGCAACCCGCGTGCCTTCGCCGGCGATCAAGAGCTTCGCACCAGAATCTTCAAGCTGGTATACAACCTCTCGTGAAGAGAGCAGAGGATGCAGCGGAACCGCAACAGCTCCCAAGGATACAAGAGCGTAGTAAAGAATAACCATCTCGGGAACATTCGGCAGAGCCAAAGCAACCCGGTCACCAGCAACTAGTCCCCGAGCTTCAAGCCAAAGCCGAGCCTGCCCAGTTCTTATGACAAGCTCCGCGTAGGTGAGCCCACCGCCTGCCCAGGTTAAAGCCACTGACTGGCTCTCAGCCCGGTCTGTGATCAGCGATGCAAGATTATGCTGTGCGGCTACGGCCTTTGCTGTGTGTGTCATAGATTCTGGTTACTTTCAGGTGAGCAGGAACTGGTAGCACACAACCTATTTTCCCACACCCGGCCATTCATTAAACTCCCTGTGCCCGGCAGGCCGCAAGAGTTGGCTGGTCCTGCACCCACCTGAGCTTGCTAACTGAAGCTCTTTTCTGAGAAAGTGAAGCTATGACAGACCCAGATTCAAACCTGACCGATCAGGAACTAGAATTCCTCAATTCAGTTTTTGACTTGGCACGCGAGAATAAACCGGTAGCTCTCAAGTCTCTTTTTGACCAGGGGGTACCTGTAGACCTCACCAACGCCAAAGGCGATACACTGCTCATACTCGCGGCCTACCACGAGCACACCGACATGGTCCAGTTACTCATCAACGAAGGCGCTGACCTTGACCGGCTCAATGAACGAGGTCAAACTGCTTTAGTCTGTGCAGCCTTCCGCAACAACCTTCCCATTGCCCGTATGCTACTGGATGCAGGGGCCGACGAGACGCTTGGCTCCCAGACACCAGCTCAGGTCGCTGAATTCTTCGACCTGGAAGAGATGAAAAAACTTTTCTCCTCATAAGATCCCACCACTTTACCAGCACCTCAGTAGACACAGGGGCGGTAGCTAGCGCACTACTAGCTACCGCCCCCACTCTTTGGCAGACACCGTCACCAGGCTAAGCCGCCCAATCCAAGAACAGCGAAGCTGCCGCTTGACCGCCCTGCGGATCCCTGGTAATCACCATGACGGTGTCATCACCAGCGATAGAGCCTAGAAGAGGCTCCAGCCCGGCTTGGTCAATAGCAGATGCCAGGAATTGGGCCGCCCCCGGCGGGGTCCTGAGAATCACAAGGTTGGCTGAAGCTTCGGCTGTAACCAGGAGTTCCTTAAAGAGGGAGACCAAGCGGGCATCGGGGCCGTCCTGAGAGCTACGGCGCACCGGGTGGTTAGGAACCGCATAAATGAGGCCAGATTTATCGTCACGCACTCGTTCAGCGCCGATCTCTACCAGATCGCGGGAAAGAGTAGCCTGGGTAACCTTGAGACCGTCGTCTACCAAAAGCTGGGCCAGCTCAGATTGCGAGCGCACGCGGTGCGTTTGAAGCACCTCGATGATTCGGGCTTGTCGGGCTGTTTTTGTGGATGGGATTGCCATGATTACTTCTCTTCGTTGAGGGTTAAAGCTACTGATGGGAGCGATGTTCCTCTATCTTCTGCCAGGCCTGATTCGACCAGGAGGAAGGTCATGAGAGCCTTCTGAGCATGCAGGCGGTTTTCCGCTTCATCGAAGACAAGGGATTGGGGGCCATCGATAACGTCTGCGGTGACTTCATAGCCACGGTAGGCCGGGAGGCAATGCAGGAAGATTGCTCCGGGGGCGGCTTGTGCCATGGCCTTGGCATCGACGGTGTAGGGGGCAAAGATGCGGGTTCGTGCTTCTTTTTCGTCTTCTTGACCCATGGACACCCAGGTGTCGGTGATTATGACATCGGCGCCAGAAAGGGCTTGGGCCATATCGGTAGTCACGAGAACTGACCCACCGGTTTCGGCGGCTCGTTGCTGGGCTTCCTGGGCGATTGCGGGAGCTGGCAGGTAGCCTTCGGGGCCTGCAATGCGCACGTGCATGCCGGCGGTTGCGCACCCCAGGAGGTAGGAGTTAGCCATGTTGTTGGCGGCATCGCCAAGATAGGTCACTGTTTTGCCAGCCAGCTGGCCCAGGTGCTCACGGATAGTGAGCAGGTCAGCCAGAATTTGGCAGGGGTGGTAATCATCGGAAAGAGCGTTGATAACGGGTACGCGGGAGTAGCGGGCCATTTCTTCCAGCCCGCTCTGAGAGTAGGTCCGCCACACGATGGTAGAGACCATACGGGAGATGACCTGAGCGGTGTCACAGATAGATTCCTTGTGCCCGAGCTGGGCTTCACCGGGGTTGACGATGAGCGGGTTTCCGCCCAGCTCTGCCACGCCAGCGTGGAAGGAAAAGCGGGTGCGGGTAGAAGTCTTGTCGAAGATGACGGCAACTGTCTGCGGGCCAGCTAGTGGCTTGTAGCCGTAGCGGTTAGCTTTCATGGCTGCTGCTAGGTCAAGAACGCGGGCTTGTTCTTGCGGGTTGAGGTCGGTGTCTTTGAGGAAGTGGCGGACCATTGGCTCTCCTTGGCTAGCGTGGCGGTCAACGCCACAGAGTATCAATTATATGCATATTTTTTGATACTTATGCATTTGGGTGAATAGTGTTAGAGCTTACGTGCCTGAGCAAGAATTATGGGGAACTCAGCAGTGAATTCTGCCAGTTCTTGATCGGTAATCGTCAGAGCCGGAGCGATACGCACGGTGCGGGCATCTGGGGCGTTTATAATGAAACCCGCTGAACGAGCCGCTATCACAAAGGCAGGAGCCAGAGGGTTGCCCTGCTCTGTTGCTGAGTCTGTAAGAACAATCCCAATCAGCAAGCCATCTCCGCGGCTTGTTGCTACCCCGGGGACCTGCTCAATAGCTGCGCGGAACCGGGTTCCACGCTGGCTGGCAGCCTCAAGTAAACCTTCATTTTCAATGGCCTGCAAGGTCGCAGTTGCCGCTGCGGTGGCCAAGGGATTACCGCCAAAGGTCGTTCCGTGCATACCTGCTTCTAGGGTCTGGCCGGCATCAGGCCCAACAGTGAGCACCGCTCCAATAGGGAAGCCGCCGCCCAGCCCCTTAGCCAGGGTAATAACATCGGGTAGCTCTTGCCCCGTCAGTTCACGCGAGTGGGCAAACCAGCGACCGGTGCGACCCATACCGGTCTGGACTTCATCGACCATGAGCAGGGCACCGGCTGACCGGGTGAGTTCCCTAGCACGCTGGAGATAGCCTTCGGGCAGGGGCAGGACACCGGCTTCCCCCTGAATAGGTTCAACGATCAGGGCCGCGACATGATCGGACAGGTTCTCTTCGAGAGCCTCTATAGTAGCGGGGATATGTTTGATGCCAGCTGGTAGCGGTTCGAAAGGCTCACGGTAGGCAGGCTTGTGAGTCAGCGCCAAAGCGCCCAGGGTACGCCCGTGGAAACCGTGTTCCAGAGCCAGAATGGTGCCCTTACCCCGGACGTTACCGTAGCGCCGAGCTAGCTTGTAGGCGGCCTCATTGGCTTCGGTACCCGAGTTGCAGAAGAATACCCGCCCGTCCTGCGCCCCCAGGTAACCCAAGAGACGCTGAGCCAGTCCCACCTGCTGCGGTGTGGTGAAGAAATTAGAGACGTGCGCTAGCTGAGCAGCCTGCTCGCTCACAGCCCTGACCCAGGCGGGGTGAGCATGACCCAGAGCATTCACCGCGATACCGCCCAAAAGATCCAGGTAGGTACGGCCCTCGGCATCTGTGACCCGCGACCCGCTCCCCCGCACTAATACAAGAGCGGGCTGGCCAAAGACCCCCAGCATGTCGTGGGCGTACTCAGTGATCAGTCTTTCTTGGGTCATGGTCTTTCTTTCCAACCGTCAGGGTGTATCAGTGTGGTTCCGGAAGCAGAGGCTAGTAGGTCAGTGGCTGTACTTGAAAATCGGGAGCGGGGTGACGCCAGGCGACGTCCTCGACATCATCGGGGATGAGCTGGGTGCCGATGCCGGTGTCCGTAAAGATTTCCAGCAGGGGTGAGTGTGGCAGGCGACCATCCACAATGGTTGCTTTCGGAACCCCCTGCTCCACAGCTTGAAGGCAGGCGGCCATTTTGGGAATCATGCCCGAGACCAAGGAGGGGAGCATCTGACGGAGCTCGCTCACTTTCAAGGAGCTAATCAGGGAGGACCGGTCAGGCCAGTTAGCATAGAGCCCCTCAACATCGGTCAAAATAACCAGTTTCTCTGCCCCCAAGGCGGCGGCCACTGCGGCGGCGGCGGTATCGGCATTAACATTCAAGATTTCTCCCGTCAGCCCAGCCAAGCCGTGGCTGTGATCGGGGTACTTATCGGGGTCAGATATCTCGGGAGCTACCGAAGAAATCACCGGAATCTTACCTGCCTCAATCATGGACATCATCGCGGTGGTGTTGACCCCTACTACCTCACCCACCAAGCCCAGATCTACTTCCTGGCCGTCCACCTGGGTGGTAATCCTGTGTGCCCGCAGGAGGCCACCGTCTTCACCACTCATGGCTACCGCAAAGGGTCCGTGACTGTTGATAAGTGATACCAGTTCACGGGCGACCTGGCCGGTGAGCACCATCCGCACCACATCCATAGCCTCGGGAGTTGTGTAGCGTAGCCCCCCGCGGAACTGGCTCTCAATCCCGAGCTTATCCAGCATGGCAGTAATCTGAGGCCCACCACCGTGAACCACCACCGGGCAGATGCCGATGGTGCGCAAGAAAACCATGTCCTCGGCAAAGGCAGCCCTGAGGTCATCAGAAATCATGGCATTACCACCGTACTTGAAGACCATGACCTTACCCCGGAACTGCTGGATCCAGGGCAAGGCCTCCATAAGAGTCCTTGCTTTTTCCTGGGCTGTTTCAAAACGGGCCTGGGCGTTCTTCTGCTCTGCCATGGCTTTCTTTCTGGGAAGTCGGATGCTGGTAAAAACGGATGTGCTGGTCTTGAGGCTCTCTGGACCAAAATCTCAGACGCTAGCTAGAATAGGCCGAATTTTCGTGCACATAGTCGTGAGTGAGATCGTTAGTCCAGATAGTGGCTTCGTGTTCGCCAGCGGCCAGGTCAATCTCTACGGTGACCTTGCGGTCAGCCGCCAAATCAACCAGCTTGCGGTCCTGACCAATACCACCACCGGTGCAGACCTGAACACCGTTGATCAGGACATTGACGTTCTCGGGGTCAAAGTCTGCTGAGGTGGTACCGACCTCCGATAGAATTCGGCCCCAGTTGGGGTCATTGCCAAAGATAGCGGTCTTGAAGAGGTTGGAGCGGGAAACCGCGCGGGAGACCTCCTCGGCCTCTTCTTCGGTAGCGGCGTTGAAGGTGCGGACGTGGATGTCGTGGCTAGCACCCTCCGCATCACCAATCAGCTGCAGGGCGAGGTCCTGGCAGACCTTGGTCAGAGCCTCGGTAAAGCCGACTAAATCGGGCACAAGTCCAGAGGCACCAGACCCCATGAGCACTACGGTGTCATTGGTGGACATACACCCATCAGCATCAGCCCGGTTGAAACTCAAACGGACGGCTTGGCGCAGGGCGGTGTCAAGGTCTTCAGGTGATAAGACGGCATCGGTGGTCAGTACTACCAGCATGGTAGCTAACCCGGGGGCAAGCATGCCCGCCCCCTTGGCCATACCGCCGATCAGATAGTCACCACCCTGCTCCAGTTCAACGCAGATGGCCGCCTGCTTGGGGACGGTATCGGTGGTCATAATTGCCTCTGCGGCGGCCAAAGAATCGGATGGGCTTACCCCCAGAGCCCTAGCGGCTTGCTCACTGCCTGCCAAGAGATTATCCAGGGGGAGCCTCTGCCCGATCAGCCCGGTGGAGCATACCAACACGTCACCGGCAGAAATGTTGAGCAAATCGGCCACATGCTCAGCGCTGGTGTGAGTGTCTTGGAAGCCAGGAGCACCGGTGCAGGCGTTAGCCCCACCGGAGTTGAGCAGGACCGCATCAACCCGCCCATCGCCGACCACCTGCTGACTCCACAGCACCGGCGCAGCCGCAAACCGGTTGGTAGTAAAAACGGCAGCAGCGTTCTTCAGCGGCCCGTCATTGACCACCAAGGCAACGTCCTTTTTGCCTTCAAGAGCGCTGATACCAGCGCTCACCCCGGCAGCACGGAACCCGCGTGCCAAGGTCACGCCCTGGGTGATAACCCCTTCGATCTGGTGCTGGGTTGCGCTCACGGTGCAAGTCCTTCCTGCAACAGGCCCGCATCCTCCGGCAGACCCAAAGCAATATTCATGGATTGAATGGCACCTCCTGCAGTGCCCTTGGTCAGGTTGTCAATCACGCTGGTGATGATGACTCGACCGGCGTGGGTGTCAAAGGCTAGCTGCATTTCTGCATGGTTTGAGCCCTGAACGCTTTTGGTGGTGGGCCACTTCCCCTCGGGGAGCAAATGAACAAAACGCTCCACATCATAGGCTTTAGCCCAGGCCTGCCGAAGCTGTTCCTCGGTAACACCGGGTTTGACCTTTGCGGTGCAGGTAGCAAGGATTCCCCGGGGCATGGGTGCCAGTGTGGGGGTGAATGAAATCTGAACCGGCTGACCGGCCACCGCAGACAGTTTTTCTTCGATCTCAGGGGTATGCCGGTGGGCACCGCCCACACCGTAGGGACTCATGGACCCCATAATCTCGGAAGACAGCAGATGCGGTTTGAGGCTCTTACCTGCACCTGAGGTGCCCGAAGCCGCAACGATCACAAGGTCCTGCGGTTCAAGTAAGCCAGCGGCAAAACCGGGGGCTAGAGCCAGCAGCGAAGCTGTGGGATAGCAACCTGGGACGGCAATACGGTTGACTCCCACTAGCTGGTCACGCTGTTTCTGCCCGCAGGTAAAGGGTAACTCCGGTAGCCCATAGGGCCAGGTGCCAGAATGCTCAGACCCATAGAATTTGACCCAGGCCTCGGCGCTATCAAGCCGGTGGTCAGCCCCGGCATCAATAACCAGGGTGCTCTCGGGTAGTTGTGAGGCTATCTCAGCGCTAGCCCCATGAGGGAGGGCCATGAATACAGCGTCGTGTCCGCTCAGTGCCTGGACGGTTGTATCAGCAACTATCAGATCAGCGTAAGCTCGCAGGTGAGGGGCTAAATCCCCCAGAGACTGACCTGCCGATGAGTGCGCGGCAACAGTTTTTACCTCAACCTGCGGGTGGGTGGCTAGGAGCCGGAGAATCTCGCCACCAGCATACCCGGTGGCTCCGGTGACAGCTACGGTAATAGTCATAACACCATCATTGCATGTTTTTGCATGCCAGTAAATATTTATTCATTATCTATGGGTGTATGACTTCCTTACCCCATCTTCTTCATACCCGCCTTGCCCTGGGAGTAGGCTAAAGATATGACTTCTCAGACCATGACAGCTATCCAGCTTCACAGCACAGGAGGCCCCGATGTCCTCCAGCTCAACCACCTTGCTACCCCGACCGCCGCACCCGGGCAGGTTCTTGCAGAAACCATCGCAACCGGTGTGAACTTTATTGAAACCTACCAGCGATCAGGCATCTACCCTGTGCCTCTGCCCTTCACCCCAGGCTCCGAGGCCAGCGGCCGCGTGGTAGCGGTAGGCCAAGGCGTTACCGAATTTCAGCCGGGCGACTTGATTGCAACGGCCAGCGCCACCGGCACCTACGCCCAATTCTTCACAGCTGCTGCCGAACTCTGCCTACTAATCCCCGAGGGCATCGACCCGGTTGAAGCCGCGGCTCTCCCCCTCCAAGGTATGACAGCCCACTACCTCATCAACTCCACCTACCCCGTCCAGGCAGGTGAAACCGTGCTCTTCCACGCCGGAGCTGGTGGAGTAGGCGGCATTGCTATCCAGCTCCTCAAAGCCAAGGGGGCAACCGTCATCACTACGGTATCCAACGACGAAAAAGAAGCCATTGCCCTGGCCCACGGCGCTGACCATGCCCTACGCTACGAAGGTTTTGCTCAGAAAGTCCATGAGCTCACCGACGGAAAGGGTGTGGCCGTAGCCTACGACGGGGTAGGGAAAGACACTTTTACTGATTCCCTCAAGTCGCTTGCAATCCGAGGTATGGGCGTGCTCTTTGGTGGGGCTTCTGGCCAAGTGCCGCCCTTTAACCTCCAAGAGCTCAACTCCCTAGGCTCACTCTTTATCACTCGACCTACCCTCGCCCACTACTCACAAAACCGAGAAGAAGTCACCTGGCGTATGGGCGAACTCTTCCAAGCAATCCAGGCTGGCCAGCTCAAGCTCAGCATCGACCAGACTTTCCCCTTAGCTGACGCCGCCCAGGCCCACCGCTACCTTGAAGCCCGCAAAACCAGGGGCAAAGTCTTACTGGTACCCTAAGCACCTCAAGACTGAGGCGGGGCCCCTAGTCACTCGTGGCTAGGGCCCCGCCTTAGTACGCGTATTGGCTAGCGGCTTGGCCTCTAATCGATAAACTCTTCATCTTTACGTTTACGGATGAGCATGAAGGTTGCCACAACCCCAGCACCAAATACTAGGATGGCCCCGCCCAGGCGAAGCATGGCCGAACGCTTCTGTGAGCTCACGGTGTCTTCCGTAACCGGCACCAGGCTACCTTCTGTACCCGTACGCACAACAATTAGCTCCGTATCAGAAGTCTGAGCCAAAAGGGCATCGACTCTCTGGGGGAAGTCAGCACTCACTCTCCCGGTCTGAGAACCGCGGAATTTAACGGAATCCCCCGGGTTCACGCTGGCGGGGTCAGCCACATCTGACACAAAAGTTTTACCGGCCATAGCAGAATCATCGGGGAGCTTGCCAGAGTAGATAGCGACGTTCTTATCGCTCTGCAGATCAGGTGTCACATCATCGATTGCTCCGCTAATAACCCAGGAACGATTCTCATAGCCCTCGTTGGCTCGGGCCTCGTTGAAGGTACGTACACCGCCAATGAGCAGGATAAATGCAACTACCGAGACCAGCAGCATAATACCGGCTGCAGCTAGCTTAGATCTAAGAGAGCCGCGGGAATCAGCATCGTCCTCTTCACCGTCCTCAGCGAAAGTAAAAAAATCTGATACCTGTTCCTCGTCCTCAACAATATCCCGGTTCTCTGGCATGCCCTGGTCCCTCTCATCTTTCTGCAAAGCCCCTATATTAGGGGCATCATAAAGCCTACTTCTGCAAGCCTACAAGTCACAGCTAAGGCCCCGCAAACTGCGGTGGCTTTATCTCACACTGATATGAAAACCCCCCGCCCTTACCGCTAGGACGGTTAGGGCGGGGGCATCTACAGGCCTTCTCGGCTACACGATTCTAGGCGCGCTGAACCGCCCCAAAACGCTCAAGAGCTAGAGCTACACCGGCTTCTCGTGCTTCACTTGCCTCATCAGCAGTCAGAGTACGATCCGATGCACGGAAGCGCAACGCAAAGGCAAGCGACTTATGGCCTTCTTCGATGCCGGCGCCTCGGTAGTCGTCAAAGACACGAACGTCTTCAAGCAAATCGCCCGCGCCCTCAGCCAAGGTGGCGGCTAGATCGGCGGCAGGGATATCAGCCTTAACGATGAGGGCTACATCCTGGTTAGCAGCAGGGAAACCGGAAATACCGGTGGCCTGCACAGCCTGGCCTGCCTCAGCCAGCAGAGCGGTGAAGTTCAGCTCGAAAGCGCTGGTGCGCTCAGGCAGGTTACGCTGAGCCAGCAACTTGGGGTGTAGTTCACCCGCGTAGGCTACGACCTGCCCCTGAGAGTTACTCAATACAGCGGTACGTCCGGGGTGGAAGGCCTGATGCTCGCCGTTAGCGACGGTGAGCTTGACACCTGCAGCATCGGCCACCAGCAGCACAGAGTCCAGAGCATCACGCCAGTCAAAGGCTCGGGCAGTGAGCCCGGGGGCATCCTCGTGCTCGGCACCGACGAACATACCTGCGATGTGGCGAGGCTGGTCGGGAATACCGGCGTTGAGATCAGCAAGTACTTGATCATCAGGCTTAGCACCCAGACCGGGGATGGAGGCCGAGCCAAGCTGGGGCCCGGGGATAAAGACATGACCGGTTTCGTAGATCGCAAGGTTCTTGAGACCGCGTGAGAGGTTACGTAAAAGAACCTCGGTCAGACCAGGCAAGAGAGAGCGGCGCATCCAGCCCTGGGCGGAGGAGATGGGGTTAGCCAGGCGGATTGAATCAACCTCTTCACCGGCTACGGGGCTGGCCCACAGGTTGTTGTCTGCATCGGAGACAAAGGGGTAGGCAAAGACCTCGGTCAGGCCCGATGAGGCAAGGGCGTTCAGTGCCCGGCGGCGCAGGGTCTGCTCCACGGTATAGCCGCGCCCGGGAGGGGCAACGGGCAGGGTGGAGGGAATCTGGTCATAGCCAACCAGACGGGCGACTTCCTCGGTTAGGTCTTCCTTATCGCCCAGGTCGGTACGCCATGAGGGTACGGTGACCAGGTAAGCATCATCGGTGGTTTCAACGCTGGCACCGATTTGTTCTAGGGAACTGACAATCTGTTCCTGGGTGTAGTCAATGCCAATACGGCCTGCGGTGTAGTCCTTGGGCAGGGTGATAAGGGTAGGTTTATAGGCTGAGCCAGTATCGGTCACCCCTTCTGCCACCTGGGCACCAGCCAGCTCAACCAGCAGATCTACCGCGCGCTGGGCGGCGGCGGCCTGAATCAGCGGGTCAACGCCGCGTTCGAAGCGTTTGGAGGCCTCAGAAGGTAGCTTGTGGCGGCGGGCGGTGCGAGCAATAGAAACCTCATCGAAGCGGGCAGCTTCGATCACGATGGTGCTGGTTGAGTCGGTGACCTCGGTGGAGGCACCGCCCATGACACCAGCCAGACCGATGGGGCCGGAGTCATCGGCGATGAGCAGGTCCTCGGCGTGCAGGTCGCGGTCTTTGCCATCCAGAGTGGTGAGCTTCTCCCCCGTCTGGGCACGGCGCACGGTGATACCGCCTTCCAGCTTGTCTGCATCGTAGAAGTGCAGGGGCTGGCCGGTTTCAAGCATGACGTAGTTGGAGATATCCACCGGCAGTGAGAGTGAGCGGATACCGGCTAGGCGCAGTCGAGAGGACATCCAAGGGGGTGTCGGCGCGGCCGGGTTAACCCCGGTGACGGTGCGGGTGACAAAGCGGGTGCAACCCTCCTTGCCATGAATGGGGGCTGAATCGGTCAGCCTGACAGTCAGACCAGCATCGTTTGCCGCCGGTGCCTTGGCGGCCAGTTCCAGCACGAAGTCCTTGAAGTCGCTACCGGTCGCGTGGCAGTACTCGCGGGCAATGCCGCGAATAGAGAAACCGTAACCACGGTCCGGGGTCACATTGACCTCGGCGGCCTGGTCGTAAAGCCCCAGCAGTTCCAGGGCATCTGAGCCAACCTCGGGGTCAAGCCCCAGGGTGGAGAGTACCAGAATACCGTCATGGTCTTCGCCAATGCCCAGCTCACGCACGGAGGCAATCATGCCAGCAGACTTGTGGCCGTAGGTCTTACGGGCGGTGATAGCAAAGCCCCCGGGCAGAACAGCACCGGGCAGGGTGACAACAACCTTGTCACCGGGCTTGAAATTGTGGGCACCGCAGATAATGCCCTGCACGCCAGATTCCTCGATACCCTTACCGGTCAGGGTCTGTTTCTGCCCCTCGGGGACTACACGCACCTGGCACCAGTTAACGGTCTTGCCGTTGGAGTGAGTCTCGGGCTCCATGGACAGCACCTGACCAACCACAATCGGGCCAGTCAGATCATCGGTGGGGCGGTGAACGTCTTCTTCTTCAAGGCCAACCTTAACCAGGGTAGCCATAAGATCTTCGGCGCTTGCGTCGGCCGGGACGGGCGCGTATTCACGCAGCCAGGAAAGGGGTACTCGCATGGGTTAAATCTCCATCTTGAACTGCTGTGAGAAACGGACGTCGCCTTCAATCATGTCGCGCATATCGCTTACGCCGTTACGGAACATGAGGGTGCGCTCAATACCCATGCCAAAGGCAAAGCCGGAGTAGACCTCAGGGTCAATACCAGCGGCGCGCAGGACGTTGGGGTTGACCATGCCACAGCCACCCCACTCAATCCAGGCTGGGCCGCCCTTGGCATCGGGGTGCCAAACATCCAGCTCAGCTGAGGGCTCAGTGAAGGGAAAGTAGTTAGGGCGCAACCGGATTTTAGCCTCTGCACCGAACATAGCTCGAGCCATATGCTCTAAGGTGCCCTTGAGGTCAGCCATGGTTAGGCCCTTATCTACGGCAAGGCCTTCAATCTGGTGAAAAACCGGGGTGTGGGTGGCATCGAGCTCGTCGGTGCGGTAAACCTGGCCGGGGCAGACCACGTAGAGAGGCAGGTCACGTTCCAGCAGGGAACGCATCTGCACCGGTGACGTGTGGGTACGCAGCATGAGGTGGGCCTTGGTTGGTTCCACGAAGAAGGTGTCCTGCAGTTCGCGGGCCGGGTGATCCGGTTTGAAGTTGAGGGCATCGAAGTTATACCATTCGGATTCCAGCTCGGGGCCGTCGGCGATTTCCCAGCCCATGCCAATAAAGATGTCGCACATCTGCTCTTGCAGGACGCTGATGGGGTGGCGGCCACCGATACGGCGGCGGGGAGTGTGGGCGGTGACGTCTACGGCTTCTTCTACCAGAATCCTGGCATCGCGCTCTTCTTCAAGCTGGGTATTACGGGCTTCGAGTGCCTTAGCCAGTCGGCCACGGGCCTGGCCCATGAGCTTACCAACGTCAGCCTTGTGTTCTTTACCCAGATCACGCATCTGCTTATTAGCTAGGGTAAAGCCGCTCTTATCGCCGGTAAACTCTAGACGAACCCGCTTGAGGTCTTCAAAGGTGGGGGTCTTCTCAGCAATATCGGTCAGGGCTCGGTCAAGTTCAGCCCGGAAGGCTTCCTCAACGGTAGCTAGGCCCCGCTGCGGGTCTGTCTCTAGAATTGCGCGGATATTGGCCAGGACCTGAGAGGGTGTGGGGTTTTCAGGTATCTGGTGCAAAGGATCAGTCATAGAAGCTATCTCTTCACGTCGGTTGGGTAGGGGCACTAGGCCCAAATCATCAAGGTATAAGTCTAGTGCAAATACTGTGTTGGTGCTGGCTCCCCTATCGGGAGGCCGGCTCTCTGCTCACCACGGTTCTGCAGAGGGTGTCTGCAAAATCTGGAGCTAGGTGGTGGTCTAGCTGCCGGTAGTTGGCATCAGAGATCAAAGGGTTATCCCAGCAATTCAGGCTTGACAGGTTCTTATGATTGCTGAGGCCAGCTGTGCTGGTTAACCATGGTGAACTTATGACCGGCCTTACTGCAGGAAATCGCCAAAAGGCGCTCAAGCGCGTGGGCCACCGTTGAATCCTTTTGGCCCTCTTCAACCGGGAAATGCTCTGCCGTAAGCCCTAGAGAGAAAATAGGTTGCAAAGCATCCACCCTTGCCCAGAACATACTACCTGCCGGGAACATAAAGTCCTTGTTCTTGGGAAGCTGACCCCAGTTGTTCTTCCAGGTCAGTGCCTGGGCAATCGGGTAGTTAGTAGACCAGTTCCAGGAGTTTACAACCGATGGGTGAGGAAAAGGAGCCACCATACCCACCCGATCCGAGGCCAAAGCACCGATGATCTGCTCTACTGCCTGGCGACTGGGCAAAAGAGAATCAAGAATAAAGACCAGCCAGTCGTCAAGATCCGCGCTGTGGGGGGATTTTTTACTGTGGAGGTGAAGGACCAGGTCATAATCTTGATGTTCCTGGGCAAAGACTACAAACTTAGGCATAATGTCTCGGCCCCGGTTTTCAGCGATTTTTACTCTGGCATCGGGGAACCAGCCTTCGATGGCCTGGAGCTTAGCAAGCGTGTTCGTGGAGATATAGAGGTCATAGGGCTGGGGCACATGTTCGAGATACTTTTTGATCACCGGGCAAGATTCCAGGTAAAACATGTGGATGAAGACCGCTATACGGGGGAGCCGGCTCAGCGGCTTCTCCGATGCCAGAGCGTTGGGGTCAACATATTGCACGGAAGCTTTCTGTCTGCTCCTGCAGGGAGCCAAGGGGGGACTTTTGCGCTTTGCTACCCAGCCGGGCAACTTTTTGGAATCATACTGCCGAATTTCGGCCAAAGGTGAAGAAAGAGCTAGATCCTCGATAGCCCTGAGAACTTTGATTTCGTCACCGGGGTGGCGGACCAGGTGGGCGATGAAAGGGGTCGTCATAAATCTCAAGGAATCAAGAGACTGAACCCAGCTCCTTTGACAAGGCTTGATAGCCATGACCTCGGCAGCCGAATCTGTCGTTCTTGGTTCTGAGCCTTGGGCCGGGTCTAGGGGATTCACAGCTACCTGAGCAAAACCCCAATGGTAGATGGGGCCCAGAGCTGAGTAAGCCTTACTGTATACCGGGGTGCTTTGGATAGCCTGTTTACAGGTCCCAAGGATCTGAACCTGCAGAAGATGCTTGAGGGGTCTTAGCCAGGCTAGGCGCTCCCCCAGCTGAGAACGGAGAACAGAGGGCTTATGGGCACCAGCAGGCAGCAGATCCAGCAACTCATGAGCGTATCTCTTGGAGCTGCCGATAGTAGCTACAAACTCCTTCCGTCGCCCTTGCTTCTCCGGGGTGTCACTCATCACTAGATCCAGAGCCTGCTCAGCCATTGAGTCGCTATCGTAGGGTTCCACCAACTGACCCACCCAGGCAGTCTCAGCACTGAAGATATCTAAAATACCTAAGTCGGAACGGTAGGCAACCATAGCCAGGCCCTGGCCCAGAGCATCAATAGCAGTTGTTGGCCCCGGATCTTGGCGGGAGGTCAAGAGATAGGCACTCGAAATCGCATACCAGGTGTGGGAGTTAGCCACATAGCCAGGGGTGATCAAAGGCAAACCTTGCTGTCGGGCCTCCTGGGCTATCTCAAGCGCCCAGGCAGATAGCTCACCTAACCAGATGAAAACTGATTTAGGTTCTCTGGCCAGAATCTTCCAGGCCACTTCAATAAATAGGTCAAATCCCTTTCGCCGGTCCCCGTACCCAGCCGATATATATATGTCCCCTAGGGTCCGGTGCCTTGCCAGTTCAAGCCGTAACCGGTTGGCTTCTTTATTGCTGACAGAGTGTTCTTTGATGCTTGGAACCACAACGGAACTCTTGCTCGTGGGCTCCAGCTCATGCTGATAGCTTAAGCGGACAGCCTCGGTGGCAAAGACCAGGTGAGGCATCTGTTGGAGAGCTGGCATTAAAGAGTTCTGCCTGACATAGTCCGGCATTTCATGGATCAGTGCCAGTGAGAACTCTCTGGCGGATTCTGGACCTTCAGATAAGAGTTGCACGCCCCAGCAGGTGTTGGCTATCACCGGAGTTTTCGGAGGCAGTGCTTCTAAAATTTCTTGAACGTCCCAGCCCTCTTCACAGATGTAGGTCGGGTACTTTGCGCGGTACTGTTCGTAAAGCTCTCCCCCGTTCCTCAGCACCACCAGGGGCTGATAACCTAACAATTTCAGGGCACTGAGTAATTCAAGCAGAAGTAAGGGGGCACCTGCCTTGTGGGCATCATTGCCCAAGACAAGTAGGGGGCAGGGGCGGGTGTGAAAATCTTTGAGAACTTTTTCTCCCGTCAGCCCGGCAGGTATCTGGCGGGGACGGGTGTGATAGCCAAGGGGTCTACCTCTGAGGATATAGTGGTGGCCCGCGTAAGTACTTTCCAGAGGCATATAGCAACGCTTATAAAAGTTAATGTCCAGCTCCGCGTTGGGGGAACGGCCCTCCCTGTCTCCGCAGAAGATAAAATGCTCCCAGGGGCTACCCTCATAATTGAGAACATCGGGGTAGGTCCTGAGGTAGTAGTCCTCATCAAAAATGCCGTCTGGGACTTCTGGGTTCAGGGCCCCCCAGGGGGAGCTTGATAGATTTTCCATATTTATCTTGCCTTTCTGCCTGCACCTTATGATCTTTAAAGCCCCTGATAAAGGCAGGGTTTCTCACATGGTACGGTCCCGAAAACTTTGTTTGTCGGTGCCACTACCAACTCCTTGGACCCGATAGCGGCTCCCAAGAACTAATCTTTTTTATTCAACAAAACCTGGTTACGATCAACCCAGCGTTTAAAGGTGACATTGTTTGCGTAAACCTCTGAGTAGGACCCAAAAGAAGCCACCTGACCGGCTTCAAAAAGCGCCACCTGACGCATACTTGCGATAGTGCTCATCCGGTGGGCAATACACAAAACGGTCATAGTTTCAGGTAATGACCTAATAGCCTGATCCACCAAAAACTCTGTGTCATCGTCAAGGGCAGATGTTGCCTCATCCAAGATCAGTATCTGTGCTTTGCGGTAGAGTGCTCGAGCTATGGCGATTCTCTGGCACTGACCGCCTGAGAGTCCTCTGCCCTGTTCGGGCAAGATCGTGTCCAAGCCCTGGGGCAGGCCCTCCACCACATCGGTCAGGGCTGAAAGTTTAACCGCCTCTTCGATTTTTCTCTGGTCAATTTCCTCCTGACCAAAGGCAAAGGCGATGTTCTCCCGCAGACTGGCTTCAGCGATATAGGGCTTTTGCGGGACCAAAGCGATGAGCTTCCTAAAGCCTGCCCAATCCTTCCTGACATCTATGCCATCGATGCATAAGCTACCGCTGTAACCGGGTAAAAGCCCACAAAGAATATTAATGAAAGTCGTTTTCCCGGCTCCGCTGGGCCCTACAATGGCTATCCTAGCCCCTCTGGGAATATCACCGGTGATGTCTCTGATAACGTACTGGTCATCCTTGCTGTCACTAAACCGGTAACTCAGGCCCGTAAAGGAAATCGCCTCCTTGAACTCTTCAATTGCTTGTCCGGCAGGGTGCTTAGGCAAGAGGGTAACTGGGGCGGGGCTAGAGGCAGCCTCTAGCTCTTCAAGAACCTCATAGACCGCAGGAGTTGATATACGCATCACGGTGTAAGAACTAATGATCCGGTGCATACTAGGCAGGACTCTAAAAGAGATGATGACCACTGTTCCTAGATAGGCCAGGTCGTGGCTGGAGGGCTCACCCGATGCCAGAACAACTAAAAGCAAGCACGAGAGAAAAACTATCTCAAGAATATAGCGTGGTAGCTCAGCAAGAATACCCATGTCGCGATTAACCAAGGCCAGGTTTCTGGAGACCTGGCGGTAATCCTCAATCACCTTGTGTTCTGTGCCCCGTATCTTAAACTCGCTAAAGCCTCCCATGGCTCTGAGTATCATCTTGTAGTGGTCTTGTGAGATGCTCAGATTCTTGGCGCCCACACTTTGTGACACCTTACCGATAATCTTAATAAAGACGACAGAAATCAGTGTAGTAATAGCAATCAGGGCCAGGTAGCTCAGCGGCAGAATAAGAAAAATTGCCACAATCATCGATAGGGTCGTCAGTACATCGCTGACCAGTAAAACCAGGTTAGAGAGATAGCCTGAATAGGACTGACGTACCGAATGTTCAAGCCGGCGCAGGGCAACTGAAAAACTACGCTGGTTGTGCTCCTCTTGACCTGAACTAAGGTAGGTGGACAAAAGCCGAGTTGAGGTTTCCGCTTCGTTCAGCAGGATAAAACTCAAATACCAGCGCCTAAAGAGCAAAGCACTGATGTCTTTGAGCACAAAGACGACCACAATAGTCAGGGTGGTCTTGATGATGAGCTCACCCTGAGAAGTAGTACCCAGAAAGTCACCGAATCGTTGAACACCGGGGCTCTGATAGTTACCGCTCAGGGTCAGCACCAGAACCGGCACTAAGAAGGTAGCTCCCAATTCTACTAGGGCAATCAGCAGGGAGAAGGCCAGCAGGATGAGAAGTTTCCCCCGGGTTTTTTGATCAAGCAGGCGGCGGAAAACAAAAATGCTATTCAAACTTTTAATAGACTTCACGGGTTGAGTACCTCATAGATACTTTCTAGGTGCTTCTGATCCACCTGAGAGTGGAAAGGCAGGGCCACAAAACTTTGGGCCAGTTCATCAAATTCTTGCCTGAGGGGGAGGTCATCTAGCGCATACCGGGACCAGTAACTGCCCTCTTGAGTCAGAGCGGGGAAGGTACGGGCCATAATCTTTTTCTCCTGCAACTGCTGAACCAGCTGCTTCTGCTCACCAGGTTCACAGCGAAAGGCGTAGAAGATATTGGAGTGTCTACCCCGCTGATGTACCCAGGCCCGGGGTGAGGCCTGCATAATGGCATCGAGTTCTTGGGCAAGAGCGCGGCGGGCTACCAGTTCTTTGCCTATTTCTGGGATAACAGCCAGCCCTAGGGCGGCAGAGAGTTCGCTAGCTTTTCCGTTGATTCCGAATGCCTGCGGGATTCCGGCATTGAGGCCAAAGTTTCTGATCTGCTGTAGGTAAGACAGGTCTTGGGGGTCCTGGCAAAAGACTGCCCCGCCCTCACCAGAGTGAAGCAGCTTAGTGGCATGCAGTGAAATGCAGCTGAAACGGCCCCGCCCTAGCAGCTCTTTTGCGCCTTCAGGTTCCTGCGGGAAGATGTGAGCGGCGTCGTAAATAAGGGGCAGCTGGTGTTGCTGAGCCAAGGCATCAAGTTGGCTGTCACATTCTACCCCCAGCAGGTGAACCGCCAGAATTGCCCCCACCCTTGAAGTGATATAGGGTTCCAGCCGCCCAGGGTCAAGGGTGAGACTAACCGGGTGGCAGGGAACAAATCGAGGCTTCAGACCGGCTGCCTCGATAGCGCTAGAAGTAGCCACAAATGTCAGGGCAGGAGTCAGAACTTCCGTGCCATGAGGTAATTTTAGGGCCTGCAAGGCTAAAGTAAGAGCGCTCGTCCCAGAGCTAGTGAAGAGAGCCAGCTCTTGACCGTACAGCTGCCCTAATTTCATTTCGAAGAGAGCCGCAAGAGGTCCGTTATTGGCGTACTGACCCGAGGCGAACACCTGCTCGCTGAGCTGGTGGAAAAGGGCCCGATCGGGTGCTGTGGGCACGCCCAGAGTGAGAGCTTTACCGGTCATTTAGTCCTGCTCCTGGGCTAGGTCTTTGAGCCTGAGAATATTCTCCTTGGGCATAGCCCTCAGCCCCATGACGGTGGCCCCAGCGGGGACATCACGATCAACCACTGCACCAACCCCAATGAGGGCGCCGTCCCCAATGGTTAAGGGCCTGTCGGGCCTGCCATTGTGGATTACAGCTCCGGGAGCGATCATGACTCCCCGGCCTATCTGAACATGACCCAGGACACTGCTGGAAATACCCAGGACACTAAAATCACCTAAAGACGAGTCGTGGGCAACGATATCCCCTAGAACTAGCGACCCCCTCCCCAGCACAGTATTCCAGCCTGTTCGGCTATGCAGGGCCACAAAAGTACCCTGGCCGATCTGGGCGCTGGCTGGAACCAGGGGGCTCAGGCCGGTGCCAGTCAGAATCTTATGCCCATCGTGCCGGCAGCGATTATAAACTTTCTGGCGGACGGCTGGTTTGGTCATACCAATCATGACCCAAGATTCTGGAGGTAGCTCGGCATAGGGAATAACCGGTTTGCCGTCCATAGGGTGTGGCCCTGGCTGAGCCAGATCGTCCACGTAGCCTAAAAGAGGTTGCTGGAAATAGACTTGAGCATCCACCGATATCTGCAGGGTGTTGGGGCTGGAACCGTAAACCCAGAAGCCCCGATTCTCAGACCCCTCAAGCTCTTCAAGTCCTGGCCAGGGATTAGGCTTGAAAATTTCGTACATCTTTCAACACCCTATGTGCAATAAGTAATTTTCTTTTATTGTCTCCCTCTTGAAGCTCCAACACAAATTGGGGATGGCTAGAGCAGATACAAAGACTTAATGTTAAGAATAAAAATTTTCACACCTGTAAGAAATATCCCCTATATGTAATTCCCAGTATAAATATCAGCGAGGGTTTTTACCTGCCGAAAGGAGCATAGAATTGACTATCGCTCTGTTAGCGGGAATCCAGTTGAGCTCTAAGATACTCAAGTCCCAAGGGGCCCAGCGGAGCTGATGATGATCTTGCAGTGGCAGCGGGTTACCTTGAGCTATCTGAGCCCACCAGAGCCGCATGGCCGCTTTCTGGTTTAAGACCCAACCCTGGGGGTGGGGGCCAGCTAATTCGCCGCCTAAGGTAACCCTAACCCCCAGTTCCTCCTGTAATTCCCGGACGAGCGCCTCTCTGCAGCTCTCCCCCGGTTCGACCTTGCCCCCGGGGAACTCCCAGAACCCCGCTAAAGCCGGAGGGGCCGAACGCTGACCTACCAGCAGGCGGGTGGGAGCCTGTATGGAATCAACGATAGCAGCAGCTACTACTTGCACTGGATAGGTTTCCACACGGTTTGCTTGGGCCTGCTCCCCCATTTGAGGCATCCTTATCACCCTTTATTATTTACGGTTCTGGGCCAGCGATGAGGCAAAGAGGCAAACAGCAGCTGCCATACCCACGTTCAGAGACTCGGCAGCACCGCGAAGAGGCACGGCTACGCGCAGGCTGGCAGCGGCTTTTTCCTGGGCGCTAAGCCCAGCGGCCTCGTTACCAAAGAGCCACATGGTGGGGTGAGCCAGATCGTACTTGACCTTCTTGCGGGGCTCTACCCCCTTGCGCAGGGCAAAAGCGGCATCCTGTAGGTCGTCCAGGGACACCCGGCCGTAACCGTCCGCTGCCAGCACCCCCAGGCCCTGGGCTTTAGCGTCCTCGGCAAAATCTTCTAGGTCAATACCCTGAATGACAGGCAGGTGGAAGAGGGAGCCGGCGGTGGAACGCACAGCCTTGGGGTTATAGAGATCCACTGATCCTTTGGTGGTCACGATTAAATCTGCACCAGCCGCATCTGCGGCACGCAGCACAGTGCCTGCGTTACCGGGGTCTTGGATCTGGGCCAGTACAGCAATCAGTGTGGGGTTGATAGCGCCCTCACCCCAGATATCGCCGGGGGCGATATCGAGCTGGTGGGCCACAGCCAGCACGCCCTGGGGGCTAACAGCCTCAGCCATAGCGGCCAGTACGGGGTCGGTGACCATGCGCATGAAGACCTTACGGCCCGGCTGGGGGGTGGGGGTGCCGTGGACTTCTTCCATGAGCTGGGCAATGTCCTGGTGGCGGTCAAAGGCTCGCTCGGTGATGTAGACGGCATCTAGCAGTGGCTTAGCCTGGTGGGCCAAGAGGGCTTCGCGGACAGTTTGGGGGCCTTCAGCCAGGAAGAGCCCGGTCTTAGTGCGGGCGGCACGCGTAGCAAGTTTGGCGATATCCTTCACGCGATCAGCCTGAGGGTTTTCCATGACGACGGGGGTAGCGAGGCGTTCTCTAAAATCCATTTCCCCATTCTCTCACGAGCAAGCCGGGTGCAGCCCTGCCTGTGAGCAGGGACGCGGTAGGGTCTAGCATTCTTCGGAGTGCCTACTGGCAACACATTTTCTTGCGAACAGTGCGTTTTTCTGTATATTTATCACGATCTGATGACTCGCAGTTCTTTTTAGGGTGGAGTTTATATGTTAATCTGGTATCAACCGTTCAGCCCGCACCTCCAACCATTGGAAGGTAGTGGGCTGAATCTCTATCGTACGAGATATCTCTCAAATACGGCATAGAGAGACTTATCCACACGGGATGGGTAAGGCAGGTTCGCAGCGAAATTGCTGGTCGGGACTGGCGTAAATCGCCTTATGAGCGCTAGAGAACCAGAAGAGAGGGTCGGTAACGATCGTGAGCCTGGCATACCTTATGAATAACCCTCAGAAACTGCTTTATTTATAATATCTTCAATTCCCAGAGTGCCCTTATCAAATTTTCGCGATAGGCCAGAAGGTCTAAAGGAAATACTTTTTTCTGTTATCTTTCTAAAAAGTTTTAAATTGTGCAGATCTGGATCATTCAGAGTTATATCCAGCAGCTTTTCCTCCAAGGCTTCAGGGCCATCAAATTCTACTTGAAGGAATTTACCATAGTCAGCAATAATCAATCGAGAGACATCATGACCATAGCAATATTCCCTCAGGTCAGTACCTGCCACAGCAGTAAACTGTCGTTGATATTCGTTTATCTCCTCTTTTGAAATTTTTCGCTGAGCTTTCCGTAAATTTTTAAAACTCTGTTTTTCCTTTTTTATCGATTTGTAACAACGGATTCTATACAGAATATATAGTTTTTGATATATTTCATCTAGTAAGTCACACAGGTTTTTACCCAAAAAGACGTTCCCCATAACAAAATGTGTCAGCGTGTAACTTTCCAAAGACGGGAAGTCAGTAAACGCAAGACACTCACTCTCAAAGATTTCAATATCAGAACCAAGGTCAAAGTCCGCCACACAAAGAATTTTATTTTCCAATAATTCTCTATTCTGAAGCGGCTCCCGGCTTACTTTAAAAGAAAGGGATATTACTTGCGTTCTCCTACTGCCCCGACCAAGCTCTTCATGTTCAAGTTCTCGTAAACGTATTTTATCAATAACAGTGACTTGTACGTCGATACCATTTTTCATACACCAAGATTTATAGAATTTATAGTCACTATCCCCCTCGACAACTAGATTAAAATGTGAGCTTAGCGAAATTTTTTTCAAAAAAGCATAAGAATCAGTTCGGGGTTCACCCCTTGCATTCTTTTGGGATGATTTTTTTGGTTTATTTAGCTCACTAACAATCGATTCAACACTGCCTTGGCTCATCTATTCTTCCCCACCAGCAGTTTCTAAAAAGTCAGTGGGAAACTCTCCAAGTACTTCCATCGAGTGGCTTGCAAGAAGAATCTTTACTCCACTCCCCTCTATAAACTTACTAATATTTGTAAGAAATTTTTCCCGCCATTCAAGGCCTAAAGAAATTTCAGGCTCATCAATAATCACCAAGTCACCTTGAAGGATTATCTCCTTTAAAAGAGTGGAAAAAATGTATAGAAGATTATTCTCACCACTAGATAAATCACTAGGCGGAATTTTTAATTTACCAGATTCAAGAATAAATCTCCCATCAGCATAATCAATATTGTTATGAAGAAGATTTCTATTAACACAATCAAGGAATAGATTTATTTTTGACTGCAAATCGGCAATCTGACTGTATAGATAGAGATTATTAGCGAAGTATTCCAGAACCTCCCTCGACGGGTCTTCGATGGTCGCTAGAGCCGAAGATGCACTTCGTACAACATCAACTTCTCTAATAATTACACTATTATCTGAAATTAATTCTTCAAGACTTTTATATCTATCCAGAAGATCTTGGTGGCTAATACCCAGCAGACCTTCTGATTGTTTAACAATTTTTTCGGATAGGATTTGATTAATTTTTTCATTAACAAGATTCTCCAAATCCCCTAAAATCTGCCTTAAAGATTTACCGGTATAGAGCGTTCTATCAGTTGCAAGAAAAGTAACCCTATGCTCTTGACCCATTAAAATTTCTTCAACTTTACTGAGCTTGTCATTTTCCGCGTAATCTTCAGCAGAGAATCCTTTTATAGATTCAGTTACTTCCAATCGAACAATTGGCCTCGAATCAATAACTTCTATTACCCTTAAGGTAAATTCATCCTTCTTCACATCTTTATCAATTGCCGCATATAAATGATCAGAATACTTTACTGAGTACCTAGTAAAAGGTATGCGCAATAATTTTACTAAATTTTCAGCTGAAAAATTTGAGAAAAAGTAGATTAACTTTAAAAAATTGGTTTTACCCATTCCATTTAAAGCATAAATAATAAATATATTCTCCCATCGCGCCTCAAGTTCTGATGTTCCGACATCTTCTCGGTCAAAACCAATCGAATAATTATATCTATTAATTATTTGGCTAACTGAAATTACATTCAAAATATTATCCTAACTAATAAGGTCAAAAAAACGGTTTTGGAATTTCTGCAAACGAATGATAAGACGCTTCTTCCGCTGGGACCTACTCTCCCCATTGCGCTGAGTGCTAAATCTAGAACCAGTAGTTTGTAATAATTTACCGACCCTTTCACCATGTATTGGGATTTGTCCTGACGCGAAGGAATCCTCTATGAACTCTCGTGTTAGTTCAGGTTTGAGTTTTTCTTCTTCAATGATTTTTTCGAGCTCAGCAGATGACTGCTCCTCAATATGCTTACGCCACTCCCCTCGCACATCATCTTTTTCCAAAGAAACCTTATCGAGGAAGTCCACGATGAGGTCTTTCTTGTTGTGAAGGGTCGGGCTTGAGTCAACAGCACGAGTAATCTCGGCACGCACTTTTTCATCTGTGCCCTGCCCCTGACGGTATTTGTCTACGAGCATGAGGATATGATCAACACCTACTGAGACCTGTTTGATAAGTTCAATCTCGAAGATGAGGTCCTCGGTGATATCGGCGCGTTCGTGTTCGCTGGGTTCGCGCATATCCCGGTAGATATCAAGGTAGTGGGACTGATAATCCTGGGCATCCCGGGGCGCTAAAGTATCATCTGACTCAAATTCGTCGAAGGCTGACAGGATGTTCCGTAGTTTAAGAATCTCGCCGAAGAGCCTGACGAAGTCTTTTTGTGCTTGTTCGCCAAGTTCACCTATGCTCAGCCTTGCTAAGGAGAAGTCTTGCGTGAGCTGGTCAAGTTTCGCACGGTAGTTCTCTAGGTATTCGGTGTAGGGTTTGAGGAGGACGGTTGCGCGGGCTTCTTTGTTACCGAAGAGGGCAAGGGCCTCGTCGGTTTCGGTTTCTAGGTTGCGGAAGCAGACGATGTTGCCGTAGGTTTTGACCGAGTTGAGAATACGGTTGGTACGGCTAAAGGCTTGTAGAAGGCCGTGTGACTGCATATTTTTATCAACCCACAGGGTGTTGATGGTTTTGGAGTCAAAGCCGGTGAGGAACATATTGACCACGATGAGTAGGTCAAGTTCCCGCTTTTTCATTTTCTTTGAAACGTCTTTGTAGTACTTTTCAAAACCGCCTTTGGAGAGGTCCCAGTTTGTTCCGAAGAGTTCGTTGTAGTCAGTGATGGCATCTTCGAGGAAAGCGAAAGAATTTGCATCGAGGTCGTAGGTGTCAAGGCTTTCTTCTGCCAGGAAGTCGCTAGCTTCTTCGCTGTGAGGGGCGGCGGAGAAGATGACTGCTACTTTGAGGGGTTCAAGGCCGTCAGTTTCTTTCCGTAGCTCTTGTTCTGTTTTAAAAGTGTTGTAGTAGACCTTAGCCGCATCGATGGAGGCCGTTGCGAGGATTGAGTTGAAACCGCTGACCCGCCGTTCTTTGAGGGTGTAGGTTTCGTTGCGTTTGGTTTTCTGGTCGTAGTGGTCCAGGATGTACCGAACGATGGGTTTGATGCGTTCGGGTGAGCGTAGGGCTTCTTCGGCTTTGATACCGTAGACGTCGGCGTCTTGAACTGAGTCGGCTAGTTTAACGGTGTTATTGTATTCGACGCGGAAGGGCAGAACGTTTTTGTCTTGGATCGCGTCGACGATGGTGTAGGTGTGAAGTTTTTCCCCGAAGGCGTCCTGGGTGGTCCGTAGTTTGATGTCCCCGTTTGAGCGTGCGTTGGCGTCGAAGATAGGTGTCCCGGTGAAGCCGAACATAAAGTATTTTTTGAAGTTTCGGGTGATGGCTTTGTGCATGTCACCAAATTGGGAGCGGTGGCACTCATCAAAGATAAGGACAACGGGTTCGCTATAGATGGGGTGGCCGGGGTTTTGTTTGATGAAGTGGTCGAGTTTCTGGATGGTGGTGATGATGATTTCGGCGTGGGGGTTTTCAAGCTGCTGTGTGAGGACTTTGGTTGAGGTGTTGGAGTTTGCGGCGCCGCGTTGGAAGGCGTCGTATTCCTTCATGGTCTGGTAGTCCAGGTCTTTGCGGTCAACGACGAAGAGTACTTTGTGTACGGTGTCTAGGTCTTTGGCGAGTTGGGCTGTTTTGAAGCTGGTGAGGGTCTTGCCTGAGCCTGTGGTGTGCCAGATGTAGCCGCCTGCATCGATGGTGCCCTGTTTTTTATAGTTGGTTGCGATCAGGATTTTTCGTAGGATGCGTTCAGTGGCGACGATTTGGTAGGGGCGCATGACCATGAGGTCTTTGTCTACGGTGAAGACGCAGTAGCGGGTGATGATGTTGAGCAGGGTGTGGCGGGCGAAGAATGTTTTGGCGAAGGCGGTGAGGTCGCTGATGCGTTTGTTGTCTACGGTTGCCCACCAGCTCGTGAATTCGAAGGAGTCTGCGCTGGCTTGGCGGCGGCGTTGGGTGCGTTGGGCGTCTACGTGCTTGTAGCGTACGGTGTTGGAGTAGTACTTGGTTCTGGTGCCGTTGGAGATAACGAAGATTTGGATGTAGTCGTAGAGGCCGGAGTCTGCCCAGAAGGAGTCGCGTTGGTAGCGGCTGATTTGGTTGAAGGCTTCTTGGATTTCTACTCCGCGGCGTTTGAGTTCTAGGTGGACCATGGGTAGGCCGTTGACCAGGATGGTGACATCGTAGCGGTTTGAGGTGGCTCCCCCGCTTGTGGCGTACTGGTTGATGATTTGTAGGCTGTTGTTGTGGATATTGCGGCGGTCGATAAGTTTGAAGTTTTTGACGGTGCCGTCATCGAGTAGGCAGATTTGGGTGGGTTCATGCTGGATGATTTGGGTTTTGTCGGTGTGGGTGGCTGTGGGGTTGGCGACGACGGTGTTGTAGAAGCGTTCCCATTCGGTGTTGGTGAGGGTGTAGTTGTTGAGTTTTTCCAGTTGTGTGCGCAGGTTGGCTTTGAGGTCGTCTGCCTTGCGGATGGGTAGGTAGTCGTAGGCTTGGCTTTGGAGGGTTTGGATGAAGGCAGCTTCTAGTTGGGCTTCTGTTTGGTAGGTGAGTTCGTGCTCTTCGGTGACTGGTGCTTCTGTGGCTACGGTGTGCTCTTGGGTGAGCAGGATGGGGGAGATTTTTGTGGCGTGGCTGGTTTTGATGGTCATCGAGAGCTTCTGCCTTGCTGTTTTCGCTAGCTTTGTTTGGGGAGAAGCGCCGTGATGTGGTGGTCACGGTGCTTCTACATATTTTATAAGTTGGGGTGCCGGTGATGGGTTGGTCGGCTGGTTTTATGGTTGTTCTTGGGGTGCAGGTTGCGGGAGTTCTTTGAAAGTGAGGAGTTTATCGCGGTAGTACTCATACTGTTTACGGCGGGCGGCAATCTCAGCGGGCAGGCCAGAACTGATGTCATTGACCAGGGCGTCGAAGCGGTCTAAAACAGAAACTATATACTGTTGTTCGGATTTTGAGGGAGGAACTTCAATTACAGTTTTCAATATAATATCGTTATAAAGTCTTGAAATCGTCCCACCAACAGCCGCTTTCCAAGGTTTGAGCATATAAATATATTTTAAATATGAATTTAGAATAATTGACTCATCGTTATCAATCCATACAATATTTGAATCCTGAAAGTAAGATTCACTTCCATCAAATTCAACAACCCTGCCAATTGTGCCAGAAGCAGAAATCAGAAGATCCCCCCTCTTAGGATACGGGTAGCGCACCCTTAGCTCATCAAATAAATCCTTAGATATATAGGAATCTTCCTTTCCCCCAAACGTCCCAATCTTATAAAAAGGGATATCACCAATAGGACTTGTATCCTTTTTAAGAACCCTTTTGCACATTTTTACAGAACCTATCTCAGCAAGCGGATACTTTCTGTAGGAATTATTTTCAGAATTTATCATTTTACGCAGAATGTGCCTATACTGCTTTGCCCGTGCCTCCAGCTCAGCCTCCAGCTCAGCCTCCAACAAGGTGAATTTATCTAATATTCTAACGATTTCTTCCTGAACTTCCAACGGAGGCACAGGTATTTTTATTTTAGAAAACCCTTGTAAGGAGATTCTTCTAACCTTTGTTCCAGTTATAAATTTCCCTTTTTGAATCTGAAAATCAGTGGAGTTCAAAAAATAAGAAACAAACTTAGCATCAAGATTCTTAGGAGAATAAATCATTGCATCGCTGCTAACAGCAACTGGAGATTCACCTACCCAAGCTACCGCTTTTGCAAGGTCTTGATCGTTCTCACTGGTAGTCGCAATAACAACATCCCCTGGACAAGCCAAACGGGATTTTTCAGCTACCGCGTCACTCACAAAGACAAATGTTTCCTTAGCCCATAAACCGTATAGGGTAAAAATCTGCCCATAATGAATGGCAGGGAATCCTTCTGCCAGAAAATCTTTCTTCTGGATTCCGCTTCCCCGAGAAAAAGTACCGGCATCGCTCATAGCCACATGTTTAACACCGTCCGGGCAGAGTTCTTCAATCAGTTCAAAAATCTTACTCACTTACTCTCCCTCTTCTCCAAGCAAGGCCAAGAGCTCAGCCGAATTAAGCCGCTGGTCAGCATCCGCCACACCATCCACCAGACGTACACCATCCTCCACCAAAACATCCAGAGGATCACGCGTGTCCCTATCATCCGCCCACCGGAAACCCTCAGAGACACGGCCCTCCCACGTCAATACCCGGTAAGCATTAACGCAACCAGCATGATTCGTCAGATGGTACGCCATAGCCTGCGGTCCAGTCCCCACAGCCTCAGCTAACTCCTGATAATTAGTCCACGCCCCATAAGGCAAAACCTCAAGAATAGAATGGGCAGTTGACCAGTCAAAAGAAGAACGATCAAAATTTGAATACCGCTCAATCACACCATCTTCAACAAGCGGGTAGGCCCACAATTGCACGGCTTTAGCCGACAATTCACTAGCACGAGCCTCCATCTGCTCCTGACCCCACGAGACCGCATTACGCAAAGACAAATTCAAACGCAAGGGGCTCTGCGCAAATCCGCCTTCCATGTCCCGCTTTTCAAGGAACGAACGGTTAGAGTACTCAGGGTTATAACCCGTCAACGTCAAATTACCCAAAGTATGCAAGAAATACCGGTGCACTTCTTCCCAGTTATCCCCCAGCTCATGCTTCCACCCTTCCGTTAGGGTCTGGGGCATAATGTGCTCCACAGTGTAGTGCGAGGTAGGAACAACCTCTTTGCTGTCACAGTTCTCTAACTTGTGCAACAGATAGTTCTTCTTCTGGCTAAAGTAAACATCTTCATTCTCCAGCTTCTCAATAAATTCCTGATCAGCTGGGAAACGCCGATAGTCCGTCAAGGACAAAAGATAGCCCAGCACCGAATTAACATAGTCATTAGGGTTTACCCTACTCACCAAAGTATTAAAGGTCTTGTTAAGGCTATTTGTTGGAATCTTGCAAATATTTCGACGGAAAAGATACGAAATTAGTGCATCAAGAATAGTCACAAATTCCCCATGCCCAAGAATCCGAGCCTCATAGTCCGCATACACACGAAGCTGGAAGGGGTAGGCAACTGTTGCCAACTGCTCCATCTCAGAAAAACGCTGAGCCAACTGCTGGTCCCTTTCCCGTCCAAAGGCCATAGCAGCAAAATAGGTTGAATAGGTATAGAGGTCAGCAACCAGGTTCTCCTTCCACGCATCAGAAGAAGAATCCTGAGTAAAAGCAAACTCCTTATATGCCTCGTAGACATCATCCAACCGAGGAATCTTCTTAGTTTTCATGGTCAGGTAGTGGCGCACAAACTCATCAAAACGACGCTCATCGCACTCCGCAAAAACCCGTTCCATAGGGAACCAGTAATCTTTATACAGCCGAGCTTGGAGCCGCTGAGGAACATCCATCAGCACAAAGTTGCGAATCAAATCAGCCTGGGACAGCTTCTTACCCGTTGCGTTCATTGACTCAAAAACCAGTTGCGGGTCATCTTGCTTGCGAGTCAACTTAACATCAACAACAACCAGCTTATTCAAGCCCTCGCACAGCTCCTTGACCCCTGGCTCATCAAGCGCCCCAATCTGGTCAACGAAATACCTAAAATTCGCTGTTACGCGGGAACTCTCATCAATGGGATCTAGCCCCTGCACCACACGTTGCAAGGCATCCCTATCACGATGAGTAAGAGTGAGCTTAAAATATTCGTCACCCTCTTCATACTCATTCGTAAGGTACTTACCCCGAATCTTCTGAGGTGAAAAACCAGCTATAGGCTCCTGTTGCTCCTTAGGAAGCGTCTCCAGGTAAGAAGCCAAAGCAGAAAGCACCAAGGTAACAGTAGTAACTCGCTGCTGACCATCAATCAGCAAATCAGGCTCCTTAGCAGTATTAGAACCCTGATCCCGTTCAATATAAACAATTGACCCCGTAAAATGATTAGCCAAGGCTTCCCGAGAACCTGCGCGCATAATATCTTTCCACAGTTGCTGGCACTCGTCCTTGCCCCAGGAATACACGCGCTGGTAGATAGGAACGACAAAACGTTCGCTCTTCTTCAATAAATCCAGCAGGTTTGAATCGACAGCCTTCATTATTTTCCACTTTCCAGTTCTGCCACAATGGCATCAATCTCGGTACGCAACTGAGACTGCCGGGCCACAATCCGCTCAATTTCAGCGTTCAAAGCCACAATATCAACCACCTCACGGGTGTCCTCAGCCTCAACATAAGAAGACACCGAAAGGTTATAGTCATTATCTGCAATATTGCTGTTATCTACCAGCTTGGCAAAATACTCAGCATCCTCACGACGCGCCAACGCATCTAAAATTTTCTGCCGGTGCACCTCGGTAATCGTATTCTTATTCCCCGAGCGCTCAAACTCAGCCGAAGCATCAACAAAAAGAGTCTTGTTATCCTTCTTCGCCTTCTTCAGCACAATAATGCACGTGCCAATCGTCGTTCCAAAAAAGAGGTCCGGCGGCAACTGGATGACCGCATCAACATAATTGCCCTCAATCAGGTACTTACGAATCTTGGCTTCTGCTCCCCCACGGTAAAGAACACCAGGGAACTCAACAATCGCAGCCGTACCGTTCTCTGCCAACCAATGCAAAATATGCATTGTAAAGGCAAGGTCAGCTTTCGACTTAGGAGCCAAAACACCCGCCGGCGCAAACCGCTCATCATTAATCAGCAAAGGGTTAGCGTCGCCCTCCCACTTCACAGAGTAAGGCGGGTTAGAAACAATAGCCTCAAAAGGCTCAATATCCACATGGGCAGGGTCAATCAGAGTATCACCATGCGCGATATCAAACTGAGCATAGTTCAGGTCATGCAAGAACATGTTAATGAGCGCAAGGTTACGGGTCGTCAGGTTAATCTCCTGCCCAAAGAAACCTTCCTTAACGTTCTCCTTGCCCAACACCTTTGCAAATTTGAGCAAAAGGCTGCCCGATCCACAGGCCGGGTCATAGACCTTATTAACTTTCTTCTTACCATCCACCGCAATATGGGCTAGAAGCTCCGAGACAGCAGTCGGAGTGAAGTACTCGCCCCCCGACTTTCCCGCAGAAGAGGCATACATACCCATCAGGTATTCGTAAGCATCACCAAAAGTATCATTATGCGAATCAGCAAAGTTACCCAGATTAAAATTTCCGACCTCATTCAGCAACTTACGCAAGAGGTCATTGCGTTTAGAAACCGAAGACCCCAGCTTATTACTGTTCACATCCATATCGTCAAAGAGGCCACGAATCTTATTGTCCTCTTCACTCAAGACGCCAGTTGCAGAAGATTCAATAGTACGGAAAACCTCTTGCAACACCTCGTTAAGGTTCTCATTATCTGCATTTGCACGGCGGCGAACGTTCTCGAAGAGATGCTCGGGGAAGATGAAGAAACCCTTTTCAACCACCGTATCGCGGATAGCTTCGGGGTTCTCCTCAATCTCAATATTCGTCATCGTCGCGTAGCTGGCATCGCCCTCGTCCAGCTCGCTATCAAGATACTGGGTAAGATTTTCTGAAATAAACCGGTAGAACATGAAACCCAGAACATACTGTTTAAAATCCCAGCCATCTACACTTCCGCGCAAGTCATTTGCAATTTTCCATAGGGCGCGGTGCAACTCAGCTCGTTCTATCTTTTGGCTCATCAAGCTCTATCTTTCTTTTGATTATGGAACCAGATCCTCAGTCGCCCCTAAAACCAGAAATGAAACATTACTTAGGTTGTGGGTGCGCCAGTTTTGTCTCTTGCTTCCTTGGCACGGTCAGACCGCCGCAACTTTTCCCAGGCAGCTAACGCAGCAGTCTCGTAGCCAAATACTGTCATCACTACCAGGTGAACACGGGCCTGAGTCAAAGTATAGACAAACCAGGGCAGGGTCGGCTCATACTCCTGAATAGCGATAATCACCTTGTCCTCAGCCAGCACCCTGCGGAAAATCAGACGGGCCCGATCGTCGTTCTTAACCCTCGCTAAGCGACCTCCAGAAATCACATACACTACATCCTGCTCGCTAGAATGCGCAGGGGAATAATCCAAGACCAGGATAGGATCCCGCAACAGGGGCAGATGAATCTCTGCGTGTCCCTGACTTACCCGAGTACTCACTGCCTTAAAGCTAGCCCGTTGCAACCAGGCCAGGTAGTAGTCAGCCGTGTCCTGCACAGACCAAGACGCGGGAATCCTCACCCGCTGGATTGACTTAACATCATTCTTAGGGTTCTCCATATCCTTTTTAAAGGGAATCGAGAAACGCGGCAAACTGTAGCCCGGGGAATCCTGATTCTCTGTAGCCCTCCGAACGCTCTGCCGGAAAGTCGTCGGGGCATCTGTAATCCCCTCAACCGTGTGTTCAGGGCTGATTACCATATCGTGGACCAGGCTATCGAGTAGGGGGCCAACCATCTCAATGGGCTTACCACTAATCAGGGTCACCCACAGCTTCGAAAGCCAGACAGGGATCAGGGGCACATCCACCATGGGTAGTTTCTTACCTAGTTCCTGGGCAGTCTCTTCAAAAAGCTGGCGGTAGGTCATCTCTTCAGGGCCACCAATATCAATAGCCTGTTGCCCCAAGTCCTGACGCTCAATAACGGCCAGTAAACCATGGACCACATCGTCCAAGGCAACAGGGTGAGTACGATTATAGGCCCATCTGGGCAAGACCAAACCCGGTAGCCGCTGAACCAAGGACTGAAGGATAGGGAACGAAGAACCCTGCGGCCCCACAATCAACCCTGCCCGCAAGGTCGTCACCGGCACGCCATAGGAACCCAAAATCTTTTCGCACTCCAGGCGACTAGCTAGGTGCCGCGACAGCTTGGGGGCATCAGGGATAATCCCGCTCAAATAGACGATGCGTTTGACCCCGCAGGTAGCTGCGGCGCGGGCAAAATTGTCAGCCAGTAGGGCATCCATATCCTCAAAGCTAGCCTGTGTCAGCTTGGCCTGTGGTTGCATGGAATGTACCAGGTAAACCGCCAGATCGATTCCTTGCATAATGCGCTGATTATCCTCAGGTGCAAACAAATCGGCTGCCACCCAGGTGACGTTCTCTTCGTTGGTCTTGCCTTGGGCGCTGCGTGAAACCGCAATGACCTGATGGTTCTTCTTAAGCTCTTTGAGCAGGTTGCCCCCTATATAACCAGAGGCACCTGTAAGTAGGATTTTCATGCCCTGCCACCTTCCACAAAATCATGAGGTCACTGCCAACAGTGCTATGGGTCATAAGCTAGCCTATAGCCCTAGAGGAAGGAAGTAAACAAATAGACGGAGCAGAAGACTGCTAAAGCGCCCCGCCCCTGAGGCAGGGGGGCTGGCACTCCCCCATCTTATGCAGAAAGCAGAGCCAGCCCACCTGCCTAGCTAGTAGCTTTAAAAAGCCCTGATGCCAGGTAGTCATCCTGGTCTTTGACCCCCGGGGGAACAGCAAAGAGTGCGCTGCCCACATGGCGTAGGTATTCACTCAAGGCATCAGAACTCATCATTGTTCTGAGCATAGGTACAAAGTGAGTGCGAGGGTCGCACACATAGGCGATAAAGAAGAGACCAGCATCCAGGTGGCCCAGGCCATCACTACCATCTGTATAGTTATAGCCTCGCCTCAGCATCTTAGCTCCCCCATGGTTATCAGGGTGCATCAGTCGCATATGGGCATCGTCGGGGATAATGGGGCCAGACTTGCCCTGCATGGAAAAATCTGGCTTATCGAATTCTCCACCGCCAGAAAGAGGAGCCCCATCTTTCTTAGTTCGCCCAATAATTTCTTCTTGTTCCTTCAAGGAAGTCCGATCCCAGGGCTCAATATGCATGCGGATCTTACGCACAGCACAGTAGGTGCCGCCCTCCATCCAGGCAGGATTACCTTCAGAATTAGCGCCAGAAGCCCACACATGATCTACCAGGGAATCCTTACTTTCAGCCTTAATGTTGGCGGTGCCATCCTTAAAACCGAAGAGGTTACGGGGGGTGATCTGCGCGGTGGAGGTAGAAGACGTCCTACCAAAGCCTAGCTGGCTCCACATGACCGCAGCCCGGCCCGCCGCCAGTCGCACCAGGTTACGAATAGCGTGCACAGCTACCTGCGGATCATCTGCACAGGCTTGAATACACACATCTCCACCTTGCCAGTTACTCTCCAGCATATCGCCACTCATCTTGGGAATATCTTCGAGAGCCGGGGGAAGCTGATCAGCAAGACCGAAACGATCTTTACCGTCCGCGTCAAGGAAGAGTGACCGGCCTAGCCCAAAAGTAAGGGTCAGATGGGCAGCGGGAAGATCCATAGCTTCGCCAGTATCATCCGGTGGAGATTCAAGAGGCTTTTCCTCCCCCACATCCTGGCCAGCCATTAAGCTACGGCTCATCAGAGTCCAGTCCATGAAGAGCTCTTGTAGCTCTTTTCTGGTTTCTGCTGTAATTTTTAGAGCCACAAAATGCAGGCGATCTTGGGCGGGTGTTACTACCCCACTTTGGTGTTCGCCAAAAAAGGGGTAGCTATTCTGGTCTTCTGCCGCTGATTCTGATGCTTTCAGAGAGCTACAGGCTGTGCCCCCAGCTACCAGGGCTACGCCCAGACTACTTAACATAGCAGCGCGCCGGTTCATGCTGGGAAGTGCTAGTGCGGGATTCTTCTTTTCAGGCATATAAGCCTTCTTTCTATGGGGAAGGCTCCTGCTCTTATGCTGAGCAGGAGCCTAGGTCTTTAACCGTGCAAAGCTGCTGGAGCTACTAAATGATTGCTCCGGTCAGTTGCGATAAAGGCTCGCTCAGAGCATCAATGGCATCTGAGAGCTGACGAATCTGTTCCTGAGAAAGATCAGTGTAAGGAGTGAACTCGTCACCTTGCTTATATTGATCCAAGAGTTTCTGGACGTCATCGAACTTTGCTTCTAGGGTGGTACCCAGCTCAGAGTTCTTGGCTTCGAGCAGCGGGCGTACGTCCTCGAAGGCCACTCTAGCGCCATCAATATTGCCCTGGAAATCGGAGAGGTCAGTATGAGACCAGATCTCTTCTTCCCCGGTGATCTTAGAGAAAACAACCTCATCCAGTAGGCTCTTAGCACCGTTAGCAATCTGGTCGACGGTTAGATCTAAATCGCGAGTCTGGTCATAGAGCTTCTGAGTGTTTTCTTGAAGTTCAAGAGCTGCTTTCTTGAGCTCATCATCGGTCAAGGGGGTGTAGGGCTTGCCGCCATTTTCTTCGGGGGTAGGCTGCCAGAGATCTTTCTCCAGCAAGTGCCAGCCTGTCCACTCCTGCCCGTCTTCCAGGTCAGCTTCTCGTGCATCCAGCAGGGGGTCAAGATCGCCAAAGGATTCCGCTACAGGCTCGATACGTTCATAGTGAATACGGGCCTGGGGGTAGAGGGAGCGAGCACTGTCTTTATCACCGGACTGCAGGGCCTCTACAAACTGGTCTGTCTTAGTCTTGAGCTGCTCGGTCTGATCTTTAACATAGGCCGTGTACTGATTGACAGCGGTGTCACGCAGGGCCTGCTCATCCGCTGCCACCGGAGAAGCATCAGGATTAGCTGTTACTTTCAAGTCCCCCATAATGCCGTCACCGACCATACCCGGCTTGCAGGAGGTCTTGTACTGGCCTTCGGCCAGTTCAACTGTCAAGTCTCGGGTAATTCCAGGGCCGATATTTTCAATCTCCGAGATAATCCTTAAACCGTCATCGGCCAGGATATAGAACTCGGTGACTTCCTTACCATCATTGGTCACAGAGAAGGTGTTCTTACCCGCTTTAACCTCAGTGCTTGAGAGCTTACATTCGGTCTCGGTAGATGAGACCTTAACAGCCTCAGTGCTGTCATCAGATTTAGCGTTTTCGGTACAACCGGTCAAGGCAAACAGCCCTACCGAAAGAGCCAGAGCGCTCAGCTTAAGATTTTTATTCATAGTTTTTCCTTTAGTTTCTAGGATGAGGTTCTTGGTTGGGGGCTCGTTCTTGGGGAGACAACTTTACTGCGGTTCTTAGCCACAAAGAGGGGAAGCACAATACCCACATAGGTACACCAGGCGATAGCCTCCAGCCAGGTTGTAGCCGGGGAGAAGTTGAAGATAGCTTTCAGGAGCGTGCCCAGCAGGGAGGTGGGGGCAATTAGATGAGAAATATCGAAAGCTAGAGAATTCAAGCCTGGCAAAATCCCAGCCTCCTGCAGGTCGTGAACGCCATAGGCCAGCACCCCTGCAGCAATAAAAATTAGAAAGAGCCCGGTGTAGCGGAAGAAGATCCCCAGGTTGAGTTTAAGGGCGCCGCGCATGATCAGCCAGGCTAAGAGAACCGCCAGGGCGATGCCCAGTAGAGCTCCTATAAGTGCCGTGGCTCCGTTACCTACGGATTGGGAGGCGGCCCAAATAAAGAGAGCTGTTTCAAGCCCTTCGCGGCCCACCGATAAAGCAGCCAGTAAGACAACGGCTCCAGTACTTGCCTGAACCAGGTCAATTTTTTGGCCAAGCTCACGGGAAAGATGCTTTGAATTTTCTGCCATCCAGAAAATCATCCAGGTTACAAATCCCACAGCAATAATGGACAGGCTCCCACCGATTGCCTCCTGCGCCTCGAAGGTCAGGCCTCTGGGCCCAAACGTGAGCAGAGCTCCGAAGCCCAGAGAAACCAATACCGCCAGGCTTACACCCATCCAGATTTTAGGGATGAGATGGGATTTACCTGTTTTGCGCACGTAAGCTAGCAAAAGGCCAACGATCAGAGCCGCTTCCAGCCCCTCTCGCAGTCCAATCAGGAAGTTTTGGAACATGTAAACCTGTTTCTTCAGAAAAATAATATTAGGTATGCCTATTATAAACATTAAGTCATCTTTAACAGCATTTTTATGTGACTTATTTCAGTTACCTGCCTGCCTTTTGGCTCAACAATCAGCAAAGACCGCTAAGATCTACCCCCTTCGGCTATGCCCCCGCCCTTTCTCTCTTGACCCCATTGTTTACCCCGGGTTCAAGAGAGAAAGACGGGTCTGTAGAAGACAGGGGGGGTAGGGCGCATAAAGAAACCGCCTCCCACTCCCCCTACCTAGGGGTAGAAGAGTGGAAGGCGGTCCGTTGTCCCAGGCAGGGCCGGGGACAGAGAAAGCTCAAAGACTAGGAAGCCTTGGGAGCTGAAGTGTCCTCAGGCAGGTTGTTCTTAGCGATTTCAACCAGAGCTGAGAAAGCAGCGGGCTCGTTGACAGCCAGCTCAGCCAGCATACGACGATCAACCTCAACCTCAGCAGCCTTCAGACCCTGAATGAAACGGTTGTAGGTCAAACCTTCAGCGCGGGCTGCAGCGTTAATACGCTGAATCCACAGGCGACGGAAGTCACCCTTCTTCTTACGACGGTGATCATAGCTGTATACCAGTGAGTGAGTGACCTGTTCCTTAGCCTTACGGTAAAGGCGTGAACGCTGGCCACGATAGCCCGATGCACGGTCCAGGATTACTCGGCGCTTCTTATGCGCGTTTACCGCGCGCTTCACACGTGCCACGTGTGTCTCCTTACATCTTGTGTCCTACCCAGCTTTGAATCACTAGCGCTGGTGCAGGAGAGAAAATATCTACTTTGGGTGTGCCCTCAAAGGGGCGAAGCTTCAGGAAGCAGGCTAGGCTTACTTGCCCAGCATCTTCTTGATGACCTTTGACTGACCGCCGGTTACAATCTGGTCAGAAGCCAGACGACGGGTCAGACGGGAGGACTTGTGCTCCAGGTAGTGGCGGCGGTTAGCCTGCTGGCGCTTTACCTTGCCAGTACCGGTGAGCTTGAAGCGCTTCTTAGCACCAGAGTGGGTCTTCTGCTTCGGCATGAGCCGATTCTCCTTACCTTCTACCCTCACGCCCTCTCAGGCGGTGAGGAACTGAAAAACTCAACAACGTTTCGCTGTCTAAGGGTGTTGTGCTCGCTGAGCGACCGCACGTGCGGTTCCCAGGCGAACCAGGACCAAACACTGAACACTATAGGAGTCGTGCTTGGATGTCTATTTTCAGTTCTTATTCGGCGGAAGCCTGAGCCTTAAGTTCCTCCGGCATTGAATCTGCCAGAGAATTGGTCACAGGAGTAGCCTCGGTGGTGTTGACGCGTTCGCGACCCTTGCGTCCGCTTGCCTTAGGGCTCTCACGGCGGACTTCTTGCTTACCGCGGAGCGGAGCAAGAACCATCACCATGTTACGACCGTCTACACGGGGGTTTGACTCTACAGTGCAAACCTCCGCCAGGTCGCCGGCCATCCGTTCAAGCAGGCGCACACCCATCTCGGGGCGCTGCTGTTCACGACCACGGAACTGAATCATAGCCTTGACCTTGTCACCGCTGGCCAGGAAACGACGTGCGTGCCCTACCTTGGTTTCGTAGTCATGGGTGTCAATTTTCAGGCGGAAACGGATTTCCTTCAAAGAAGCATTGACCTGCTTCTTTCGAGATTCACGTGCCTTCACTGCGGCTTCGTACTTGTACTTACCGAAGTCCATAAGCTTACACACAGGCGGCTTAGCGTTAGGGGCAACCTCAACCAGGTCGAGGTCTGACTCCTGAGCAAGACGCAGTGCATCTTCTACGCGGACAATACCGACCTGCTCACCGCCGGGGCCGACGAGTCGAACTTCCGGTACGCGAATTCGGTCGTTGATGCGTGGATCGCTAATGACAAAGCTCCTGTTGCTTGTGCGGGTTTCCCCGTGAATTTCTGTGGGAGCAGAAAAGCCCCCGGTTGCGGTCAGCAAGCGGAGGCTAAGATACCTACCCGATGGAGTGTATGGCAGACAAGTGCCCTACATTCCTGTCACAGCTTCAGCTGTGTGGGATAACCCGGCAACCTGTTGAGCGGTCACGGGGTGGGAACCTTGAAAGTTCCGCTTGCAAACAGATAGTCACTCTACCGGTATTTCGGGGATTTATCAAGAGTAAACCGGCAAGCCCCTATCTGTCAGCCCGCTTTTAGCCTTTACAGGTGTTCACGATTGACAGTCTTTTAGGCCGGTATGAGATTCTAGTAACCATGAGCAACGAATCTACCTACCGTTTTGATGAAAACCAGCCCACCGGCGCGGAGCAACTCCCCGAAGGCCTCACCGCTGAGCAGGTCAACGAAGTTAATGCCCAAATGCGTGACATTGCCGAAGTACCTGCTGTTGAGGTCATCACCACCGCCGCCGTACACCTGATGAGCGCCGCCGCCGTCAAGTGCGGTTTAGCCGCCGATGAAAACGCCGATGAGCTCAAGGACCTAGACGAGGCCCGCAAGCTCATTACTACCCTGGCCGGCTTCGTCACTGCCGCCGCACCCGAAATCGGCTCCCAGCATGCGGCCCCCCTCCGCGATGGTCTGCGCTCTCTTCAGCTGGCTTTCCGCGAGGCTTCCCCCTACCCCGATGCGCCGGGCCAGGGCCCGGGTGAAAAGTTCACCGGCCCTGTCTTCTAGAACAGGAGCCTGTAATTCTAAGCGTAATGGCGGGGCCTACACCCCGCCATTTTTAGGTTTAGGCTGAGGCCAGAGCAATCTGAACTGAGTCCACCTGCTCGGAAAGCAGGCGATGTCCCGCTAAGCCTTCCCGAAGTTTGCCCACCGTCCGGTCTACCTGCTCCCGATTCAAGCCAGGAATCAGCTTGAGCGTAATGTTGAGCTCAGGGCCGGGGCCACCACCTGCCAAGACCTTACCCGTAGCAGAGCGTGAATAGACACCGGCACCGGGGCTAGCTTCTACACTCACAACTGCCGACAGTGGGGTTACAAGGTCAGAAAGCGCCTGGGCGACCTGCGAGTTACGGTAGGACGGTACCCACTTTTGACCCCGCGCTATAGCCCATACCGCCGGGCGACGAACCACAAAGGTTACGTCCTGCCCGGGATTAACCACGATCAGTTGGTTATCGTCCTCTATGGCAGAAAGAGCCGTCTTGCGCATATCTGCGGCAACAGGTCGAGCTAAATCATGCCAGGCAGTTAGCGCGTCAACACTGGTAAACACCGGCAGAGCCTTACGACCATCGGGAGCTTGAATACTGACCAGGGCCATGTCTGACTCTTTATCGGAGACCAGCCCGTCAGCGGTAATTTCGGCCTGCGAAAGCTGGGCAACGATAGGTGCAAAAACCCTTACCTGCCGGAGGGCATCGACCACCGCAACTTCGTCAACACTATCGGCTATGAAGTCAGCCAGCACTTTTTCAAGGTTGGGGTCGGTTCTACCGTCATCGCCGGGATAAAGGTGGGTGTGGCTGGTTCCCTCACCCAGGTTGCGCCCCTCCCACGGCTGACCACCTGTGTCGGTGCTCCTGCCGGCAGAAGCCAACTGGGCGGCAATGTGGGCAGGTAACTCCCGTTTGGGACCACCAGGGTTCCCGCGCCCGTGGGTGTGAGCGCGACGAAGGCGATCAGAAAAATCAGTCACTAGGGGCGACCCGCTAGATCAAGTGCCTGCTCCAGGGTGAACTTACCCGCGTACAGAGCTTTACCGGTAATGGCGCCTTCTACACCGTAAGGCACCATGGTACGCAGGGCGGCAATATCGTCCAAAGTGGCAATACCACCGGAAGCAACAACAGGCTTATCGGTGCGCTCAGCGACCTTGCGCAGTAGTTCAAGGTTGGGCCCCTGCAGAGTGCCGTCCTTAGTGACGTCAGTAACCACGTAGCGGGCACAGCCGTCCTCGTTCAGGCGGTCAAGCACCTCCCAGAGGTTGCCCCCTTCTTTGGTCCAGCCGCGGGCGGCCAGCACGTCACCGCGCACATCCAGGCCCACAGCGATCATGTCCCCGTGCTGGGCAATAACCTTGCGAGTCCATTCTGGGTTTTCCAAGGCTGCGGTACCCAGGTTAATGCGTGCGGGGTTCAGGCTCAGAGCGCGTTCCAGGGAAGCATCGTCGCGGATACCGCCGGACATTTCAATCTTGATGGAGAGTTCCTGGGCGACCTCGGTCAGGATATCGATGTTATCGCCACGCCCAAAGGCTGCGTCCAAATCGACCAGGTGCAACCACTCTGCACCCGCCTTCTGCCACTCCAGGGCCGCTTCGACCGGTGAGCCGTAGTTGGTCTCGGAACCGGCTTCACCCTGAATCAGGCGCACAGCCTGGCCATTTGCCACATCAACTGCCGGGAGCAGTTCAAGTCGTTGAGTCATTCATTTCTCCTAGAAATCTGTACGTTTAGCTGTAGTTAAGGACAAGGTAAAAGCCATAGCCGGCGAAAGCTAAGCCCACCAGTAAGAGCACTAGCTGGGCCACCCAAGTAATTTTCTGCTTGTAGAAGGAGTAGGCCCCACCCAGAAACATCATGCCCACCGTCATCAGCAAGAGGCCAGAAGTACTTGCAGACATCCCTATTACTCCTTACCAGCTAGACGGCCAGTTACCGGCAAGGCACTGATCCAGTTCCGCAGGAGCTGGATTCCAGCCTCCCCAGATTTTTCGGGGTGGAACTGGGTTGCGCTGAGAGGGCCGTTTTCTACCGCCGCAATAAAATCAACGCCGTGCTTGGCCCATGTTACCTGCGGAGGAAGCATAGCCTCGTTGTTCTGATCGAAGTTCCACTCCTGAACACCGTAAGAATGCACAAAGTAGAAGCGTTCATGTTCGATACCCGCAAAAAGGGTGCTGCCTGCCGGAGCCTTGACGGTATTCCAGCCCATGTGCGGCACTACGGGTGCTTTAAGGAGTTCCACGGTGCCAGGCCACTCCCCCAGACCCTGGGCTTCAATCCCGTGCTCAACACCTTTTTCAAACATGACCTGAAGGCCAACGCAGATACCGAGGACGGGGCGACCACCGGCAACACGCCTCCCAATCATGCGGATAGCGTCTGCATGGCGCAGCCCGTCCATCACAGCCTTGAAAGCACCTACGCCCGGCACTACCAGGCCGTCGGCCCCAAGTACGTCTTCCTCAGCCCGCGAGAGAATTACCTGCGCACCGGCTTCTTCAAGAGCGCGAACGGCTGAGCGGACATTGCCCGCGCCGTAATCAAGGACGGTTACTGTAGGCTTCTGCTCAGCACTCATGAGAGCGCCCCCTTGGTGGAAGGAATACCAGAGTGGCGGGGATCGGGCTCAACTGCCTGGCGCAGGGCACGGGCCAGAGCCTTGAACTGGGCTTCGGCAATATGGTGCGGATCCCGACCGCCGAGCAGGGTGATATGCAGGCAAATACCGGCGTGGTAGGCAATTGCCTCAAAGACGTGCCGCACCATAGAACCGGTAAAGTGCCCGCCAATCAGGTGGTACTCGTAGCCTTCGGGTTCACCGGTGTGCACCAGGTAGGGGCGCCCCGAAATATCGACGACAGCTGAGGCAAGAGCCTCGTCCAGGGGTACGGTAGCGCTGCCAAAGCGGCGGATACCGGCCTTATCGCCCAGCGCCTTGCCTAGTAGCTCGCCTAGCACAATCCCGGTGTCTTCAACGGTGTGGTGAACATCGATATGGGTATCACCGGTGCACTTTATCGTCATGTCAATCAGTGAGTGCTTGGACAGAGCGGTAAGCATGTGGTCATAGAAGGGCACGCCGGTATCAATGTCGGAGACCCCGGTGCCGTCAAGGTTAATTTCAAGGCTGACCGAGGACTCGCTGGTCACACGCTCCATAGATGCGATTCGGGGGCCGATTCCGGTTGATGTAGTGGTGGGTACTGCCATAATTGCCTCTTTGCTGTGGTTAAGGTTCAAAAGTTTCGATATATGTGCTCAGATGCTCCAGGAAGGCGCTGGTTTCCGCCTCAGTACCGGCGGTGACTCGTAGGAAGCCGGGAATACCGTTATCGCGCACCAGAACTCCGCGTTCGAGCAGATAGTTCCAGGCAGCTTTTTCGTCCTTAAGTCCACCGAAGAATACAAAGTTGGAATCCGAGACAGCCGGGGCCAGTCCGAGTTCTCGCAACCGGTTGACAATGCGATCGCGCTGGCTACGGATGTCATCGACATTGCCTAGAAGTTCAGTCCGGTGTCGCAGGGCTGCAATAGCGGTTGCCTGGGTGACTGCTGATAGGTGGTAGGGCAAGCGCACCAGGCGAACAGCATCTGCTATCAGAGGATCGGCGGCAAAATAACCCAGCCGAGCACCGGCTAAGGCGAATGCTTTGCTCATGGTACGAGTGACAATCAGGTTACGACGGCCCGGCAGTAAGGTGAGCGCGGTCTGAGTACGGTCCTGGGCAAACTCTGCGTAGGCTTCATCGACCACGACGATACCGTTATAGGTTGAAACCGCATCGTAGACGGCCTCAATAACATCTAACCCCAAGCCCGTTCCGGTGGGGTTATTGGGTGAGCAAAGAATGACGATGGTGGGGCTGTGTTGTTGAATCTGTTCAACAGCCGACTCTGCACTCAGAGAGTAGTCAGCGGCTCTGCGCCCAGCAATAAAAGCTGTGTTGGTTCCATCGGCCAGAAGCGGGTACATGGAGTAGGTCGGGACGAAGCTCATGACGCTCCGGCCGGGCCCGCCAAAGACCTGCATAATCTGCTGAAGGATCTCGTTGGAACCGTTAGCTGCCCAAACCTGGTCAGGGGTCAGGCCGTGGCCCAGGTAAGCAGATAGTTCAGCACGCAGGGTATCAAATTCACGGTCCGGGTAACGGTTGAGGGTGACTGCCACTTGGGCAACCTCACGCGTAATAGCCTCCACAACTTCTTGAGGCATGGGGTGCGTATTCTCATTAACGTTGAGCGTTACCGGCACATCGATCATGGGCGCGCCGTAGGGTGAGCGGCCACGCAGGTCATCACGCAAGGGCAGGGCATCAAGGCTTTGAGTAGTATCAGTCACCCCCCTAGTGTATCTACTGGGCTCCGGTTCCCGCATTTTTATCCCGAACTCTGAGGGGAATTACTTAGTCTTGGCTCTATTTACTGTAAACGGGCACTTCAAGCACCTGTCCGGGCTCTACCTGGGCGCTCCTTAAATCGTTGATTTGCATAATGCGATTGACGACGTCACGGCTGTCCTGCCCCGGGGCGACCTGCTGGGCGATAGTCCAGAGGGAGTCACCGTGGTAGACCCTAACCATCTGACTTACGGGCGCTTCGGAATAGCTTGTGCTGCTCTTGGCCTGGGTCGGGAAAGCAAAGGTGAAGGCACCCAAGACCATGAGGGCTGCCAGCGTGAGTAGCGGTAGTCCGCGAAAAATTAGCCGCCCCCTCCGGGTAAGGCGGAAACCCCCGCGCTGAGACACACGGGAACTATTTTTGGTTGCCGAAGCAACCTGGTAGCCATTCTGCCCAGCTTCTAGAGACTCCAGCCCCCGCTTGGTAGCGGGCAAGGTGGGACGGTCAGCGTGGGCAACTTGCCGCTGAGCGGCTCCTTTGATTCTCCCAGAGGAGCTGGCGTTCGCCCCCAGGTGCCCGGCACAAGGGCTAAGGGGAGCATATCGAATACGGTAACGAGGTTGTCGAACAGAACCCGCCGAGACAGCTTCGGAGGCAGTTGATCGGGGAACGAAAGTAGCTGCCTGATCAAGGGGCTTCTTCAAAGAAGTACGAGCCATAAACTCGGGCAGTGCGATAGTGCTCATAAGTCTTTCTCCTGATTCATGCTCAGACACCCACATCGAATGCCTGTTCTAAAATTGATTCGTATATATGTTCTATCAGAAAAATCGAACAGAGTCGAGAAAAATTAGAACAAATGTTTGAATAAGCTGCTGGCTTGGCATAGTCTTAGAAGACCACTTCATAAGTACACAAGGGGTGGCTGACACTTTAAGAACCGATAAGAGACGAGACACCGTGAGCGAACGAACCCCGCAGACTCCGGCACCCCTTTCCCTTAAGGGCGCTCGCCCCCTGACAGCGCGCCAAAAGAAAATTCTTGACGCAATATCTACCGCAATTGACGAGTACGGTTATCCGCCCTCTATGCGTGAGATTGGCGATATTGTGGGGTTGGCTTCGCTCTCTTCTGTCACCCATCAGCTCTCCCGGCTTGAAGAGATGGGATACATTCGCAGGGACCCCAAACGGCCACGCGCTATTGAAGTACTCACAGGTGAAGAGCCGCTCGAAGAGCCAAGGCCTGAGACCAGCGTCATTACCCTGCCGGTGCTTCCCACCTTTGCTCAGAATGATGAGAACGTAGCTACCGTCCCCTTGGTTGGACGCATTGCCGCCGGCGCACCAATTGCCGCAGAACAGGCGGTCGAAGACGTCATGACTCTCCCGCGTCAGCTGGTGGGCCAGGGCGACCTCTTCATGCTTCGAGTCAAAGGTGACTCCATGATTGATGCCGCTATCTGCGACGGTGACTGGGTGGTGGTTCGTGCTCAGAACACTGCCCAAAACGGTGAAATTGTAGCGGCCCTCCTCGATGACGAGGCAACGGTTAAGACCTTCCGCCAGCGTGATGGGCACACCTGGCTGCTACCTCAGAACACTCAGTACGAACCCATCCTGGGTGACTCAGCAACCATCATGGGCAAGGTCGTCTCCGTCCTGCGTAGCCTCTAGAGCGAATCTGACAAAGCGAGCATTTTATTAGCTCAAGAGTCTGGGGCCAGAATCACCATGATTCTGGCCCCAGACTGTTTACTCTGCCATCCCTGATTAGGCTTCTTGGCTTTCAAGGGCTTCATGCAAGCGCTGTAAGGCGCCTACCACTACGTCCTGGCGGGTAGTAGTCCAAAAAGGTGGTAGCGATTTGACCAAGAATGACCCGTAACGCTGGGTTGCAAGTCGAGAATCCAGCACAGCAACCACACCGCGATCATGCACAGAGCGAATTAGGCGACCGGCTCCCTGGGCCATACGCACCGCCGCATGAGTAGCTGAAACAGCCATAAAACCGTTGCCGCCGTGACTTGCAACTGCCCTGGTCCGAGCCTGTGATAGCGGGTCGTCGGGGCGTGGGAAAGGGATTCTGTCCATAACGACCAGACGGCAAGAGTCGCCGGGCACATCAACGCCCTGCCACAGGCTCATGGTTCCAAAGAGGCAGGCATGGGTGTCTTCGGTGAATTCCTTGACCAGGGCCCGCAAGGACGACTCCCCCTGCAAGAGCACCGTGAGATCAGTTTTTTCTCGAACATACTCAGCGGCAAGTTCAGCACCCCGTTTAGAGGAGAAGAGCCCCAGGGCACCGCCACCAGATGCCGTCACTAACTCCACCAGCCGGTCCAGCTGTTCCACCGAAACACCCCGGCCGGGTTTAGGCAGGTCAGAAGCGATATACAGCACCCCCTGTTTAGGGTAGTCAAAAGGCGAGCCAACATCGATACCGTCCCAGCGGGGGGAGCCCTGCCCCATGAGGCCCAGCGAACCGGCAGTAGCGTCAAAAGACTCGCCCACGGTCAGGGTCGCGGACGTCAGCACCACGGTGCGATTATCGAAAAGGCCTTCGCGCAGATAGCCTGCAACAGAAATCGGGGCGATGTTGAGGGTGGCAGGGTCATCTTCAGCCGCCGCTAGGTAGCCTCTGCCCGGCTCCCAGGAGCCGGTACGCGATACCCAAATGACCTGGAAGTTGGGATCTGCGGTCAGCATCTTTTCGGCAGTTTCGTGTACTTCGGTCAGGCTTGCCCGCACCATCTGACGGCCGGCATCGGCATCTTTATCGCCGCTCTTGGTGTCTGTTATGGCCTGACGGGCAGCATCGCGTACCCTTTCCATGGCGGCGGCAACACGTTCGGGCAGGCCCCTGGTCATGAGCTCGGCGGGAACACCGTTGAGGGAGTCATCGAGAGCCAGGGCGGCTTGTTCAAGGGCGCGGTGGTCAGCGTCGGTGTGGCGTTTGAGGCTCCTGGCCACCTTGGTGATGTTGGCCGGGGAAAGTGAACCTGTCACGGCACCTGTGACTCGGTCTGCGAGCTCGTGGGCCTCGTCGATAATGGCGATCTCGTGATCCGGCAGGACAGCCGCTCCCTCAAAGGCATTAATAGCTAGCAGGGCGTGGTTAGTAATCACGATGTCGGCATCTGCCGCCCGTGTCCTGGCATTTTCGCTGAAACATTCTTCGACCAGCGGGCATTTCTTGCCCAAGCATTCGGAGGCTTTTACCGATACCTGCCGCCACGCTCGGTCGCTGACCCCGGGTAGGAGTTCGTCACGGTCCCCGGTTTCTGTGGTCTGGGCCCAGGAGCGCAGGCGAACCACTTCTTCCCCCAGTTTTCCGGCTGGCCCTACAGAGCCAGTCTCGGTGTCCATATCGAAGAGCGCCTCCCCGTCATCGTCTGGGTAGCCGCCTTCGAGTTTGTGTAGGCAGAGGTAGTTGTTCCGCCCTTTGAGAATAGCCACATCGGTCTGGTGTTCTGGTTCATCGCCCAGGGCTTCAAGAAGCCGGGGAATATCGCGGCTAACGATCTGCGACTGAAGCGCCAGTGTTGCTGTGGCCACAATAATGGGTTTGTCGGAGTGCTGGGCTGCGCTCAGAGCTGGGACCAGGTAGCCCAGGGACTTACCGGTGCCGGTTCCTGCCTGGACCAGTAGATGCCGGTCACTTTCGAGCGCGCGGGCCACATAGGCGGCCATTTTTCGTTGGCCGGGTCGGATTTGGCCGCCACTACGGGCGATAACGGTGTCCAGAAGTTTGAGAACAGGCTGGGCACCGGGCAGGGTTTCAAGTTCCTGCCCGGTGGGTGCGGTGATGTCTTGGGTCATACTCGGACGGTCTCCACCGCTCCTGCCGCAACTGCTTGGTCAATTTCTGGCTGCAGGATTTCCAGTAGGTCAGCGTCCAGGGCATAGCCTGCCAAATCGGAGGCTACCTGGTCACGCACCAGGGCGTGGACGTAGGTACCGTCAGAGACAAAGGCAGTGCAGAGAATTTCGGCGTCCCACTCGTGTAGGCGGGAGACAACCCCACCTTGGGCGTAGGGAATAAGCAGGTGTAGTTCCAGCGATGGACGCGGGATAGTCTCGGCAATTTTTACTTGGAGCTCCTCAATCCCCTCACCGGTGCGAGCGGAGACCACAACATGGCTGGGTTCGCGCTGGCGCAGGCGCTCGATGACGAAAGGATCGGCGGTATCGGCCTTGTTGAGCACAATAATCTCGGGAATGTTCTGTGCTCCCACCTCGGTAATCACCTGGCGGACCGATTGAATCTGCCCCTCCGGGTCGGGGTGGGAGACATCGACCACGTGCACAATGACATCTGCGTCGGCGACCTCTTCAAGGGTTGAGCGGAAGGCCTCAACCAGCTGAGTAGGCAGAGAGCGCACAAAACCTACGGTATCGGAGAGGGTGTAACCTACCCCATCGGGAGTCTGGGCCTTACGTACGGTGGGGTCAAGGGTAGCAAAGAGGGCGTTTTCGACCAGGACGCCGGCGTCGGTGAGCCTATTGAGCAAGGAGGACTTTCCCGCGTTGGTGTAACCGGCGATAGCAACGGAGGGCACCCTGTTGCGTTTACGGTTGAGACGCTTGGTTTCGCGGGTAGGTGCCATGGCGGCGATTTCGCGCTTAAGTTTAGCCATACGGGCGCGCAGTCGGCGGCGATCCAGTTCGATTTTGGTTTCACCGGGGCCGCGAGAGCCGATGCCCTCGCCCCCTGCGGCACGGCCACCGGCCTGGCGGGACAGGGAGGCGCCCCAACCGCGCAGGCGAGGGAGCATATATTCGAGTTGGGCTAGCTCAACCTGGGCTTTACCCTCCCGAGATTTAGCGTGCTGGGCGAAGATATCGAGAATCAGCGCGGTCCTGTCGATCACTTTGACCTTGACAATATCCTCAATCGCGCGACGTTGGGAAGGCGCTAGCTCTGCATCGACAATGACAGTATCCGCGCCAGTAGCTTCAACAATATCCTTGAGTTCAAGCACCTTACCTGAGCCCAGGTAGGTGCCGGGATCGGGTTTAAGACGGCGCTGTACCAGGCCATCAAGCACTTCGGAGCCAGCGGTTTCTGCCAGCGCGGCCAGCTCACGCAGGGAGTTTTCGGCTTCAGCTAGGGTACCTTCACTCCACACACCGGCCAGGACGACTCGTTCCAGGCGGAGCTGGCGGTATTCGACTTCGGTAACGTCATCGAGTTCGGTGGAGAGGCCCGCAACGCGGCGCAGAGCCCGACGTTCTTCAAGGTCCTGCTGATCACCGTCATAGGATGAGTGTTCGGGCTGGTTGTGGGAGAGCTCTCGGGCTCGCTGCCCCAGGAGGTTACCGGTTGAGCTAGAGGCTCGGCCCAGTACTCGATCTACCGTCAGGCGTAATTGCTCATCGGAGGGTAGCTTCGGTTCCTTGCCGGGGCGTAATGAGTCGGCCATAGTGCCTTTCGTTTAAGAATCAATCGTCCCTACAAGTTTAGCGTGCGGCGTCTAAGGTGAGTAGTAGTGCCGTAGAATGAGGGCTTATGAGCACCAAAACACACTATTTTTCTGAAGAACCCGCAGGTGACTTTGCAACTAAACCCCTCACCGTGGAACTGGCAGCAGATAAAGTCCAGGTGCTCACAGCCCCCGGAATTTTTAGCCCCGGCGGTGTCGATAAGGGCACGCGGATTCTGCTCGATGAAGCCCCCGCGCCCGAAGGAACACGCCTGCTTGATATTGGGTGTGGCTGGGGGCCTATTACCCTGACCCTGGCCATGTTGGCACCTGAGGCGCAGGTCTACGGGGTGGAGGTCAATCCACGCGCTGCCCAGCTCACCCAGATGAACGCTGAGCGGCTGGGGCTAAACAATATTAGGGTGTCCTCCCCCCAAGCCCTGGATAAGTCGCTGACCTTTGACACCATCTGGTCTAACCCTCCTATTCGGGTAGGTAAAGAAGTCCTGCACGAGATAATGCAGACCTGGCTCCCCCGTCTTTCCCCCGGTGGGAACGCCTACCTGGTGGTGCAGAAGAACCTGGGCTCCGATTCACTGCAAAAATGGCTGGTGCAGACTTTCCCCGGCCTTGAAACCAGCCGTTATGCCAGCTCTAAGGGCTTCCGTATTATCCGGGTTCACCGCCCATAAAACGGCAGGACTTACAAGTGCAGAAGAACCGGCCCCGCATATCAGGCGGGGCCGGTTCTTTGATAAAGTTCTTGGGTTCTTAGCCCAGGAGGATTTTCCCGGTCATAGCGGCAGGGCCGGCCAGAACAACATGCTCTAGATCATCGGGACCCAGCACAAAGGTAACAGCCAGGGTGCCACCGGGTACACGGACCAGCCACTCGTCGGGTGCATCTTCCCCACCCCAGAAGCGGGTGGCTGCAGCAGCCGCACAGGCACCGGTGCCGCAGGAAAGTGTCTCCCCCACTCCACGTTCGTGCACGCGCATACGGATTGAGCCGATGTTCTCGGTAGCGGGGTCACCGTCTTCAGCAGAAATCTCTTCGGGGACCACAAATTCAACATTGGTGCCCTCGGGCGGGAGCGGTGAAACCTTGGGTGCATCATACAGGTTCAGACCGTCCAGCTTGCCGTCAGTACCTAGCATCACCACGGTGTGAGGGTTGCCCATGCTGATGGAGAGGGCACCGCGCGGTGTCCGTAGCCCCTTGGCTGTCACCTGCGCATCGGTGCCGTTATCGCGGGCCATATCACCGTTAATAAAGCTCCAGGGGCCCATATCAATGGCGTAGCCTGTCTCGGTACGCCCCACAGTCTTTACACCCGCACGGGTGGCAATCAGGAGCCGCTCACCGTACTCAAGCTGAACAAGGTTCTCCGCAATCAGGTAGTCCACAAAAGCGCGTACACCGTTACCGCACATCTCGGCGATAGATCCGTCGCCGTTGCGGTAGTCCATGAACCAGGTAGCCTCGGGGTATTCCTCGAGCAGGTGAGCCGCAAAGTCCAGGTTTGCTGTTTTGACAGCGCGAATGAAACCGTCGGCACCAATACCAAAGTGGCGGTCAGCGACCTTGGCAACTAGCTCGGGAGTAAGGTCCAGCTCAGCCTGAGGGTCTGTCACAAAAATAAAGTCGTTACCGGTAGCCTGCCCCTTGGTCAGGGTCTTGCCGGTCAGGTCTCCCCAGGGGGCGATTTCTTGAGTGTGGGTTGCCACAGCTAGTGCCTTTCCATTGGGCTTGGCCGCTCTCGGGCCTCATATCTTCTTTTAGTCTAGTGCCTGCCTGCCCTAAGAGATGTGCCTTAGGGCCAGGTCAAGTTTGCGTGGATCAGACCATTCCAGCCAGTGCACACGGGGGTCTGCCCTAAACCAGGTAATCTGACGGCGGGCAAACTGCCGGGTGGCCGTTACGGTATCTTCAAGGGCCGAATCCACCGAGTATTCCTGCCCCGCGGGCAGCAGGCCCCGTGATGAGTCCAAAGCCTTAAGGAACTCCCGGTAGCCAATAGCCGCTGAGGCAGTTTTACCCTGACGTAAGCCCTGGGCTTCGAGCCGTTGGACTTCTTCGAGCAGGCCTTTCTGCCTCATAGTGAGCACCCGATCGTGCAGACGCCGGTGTAGCTCAGCACGGTCACCGCTCAGCCCAATTTGGAGAGCCGGTTGGTAGTAGGTGCGTCTTGGCATGAAGGAGGAGAAGGGGCGGCCCGTCACCTCGTACACTTCCAGTGCCCGCACCAGGCGGCGGTCATCCTTTACCCGGTCAGCTGAGACAGGGTCTACCTCGCGCAGGCGGGCTAACAAGGCCCCAGGGCCCTGCTGAACGAGCTCCGCCTCAAGGCGAGCGCGAACAGCGGGGCAGGTTTCGGGGAACTCCAATACGTCCAGGGCCGCCCGCACATACAGGCCGGAACCACCCACCAGAATCGGGTACTTGCTCCGGCTCCTAATCTGGTCAAAGAGTTGGCGGGCTTGGCCCTGGAAAACAGCAACGGAGGCTTCTTGGGTCACATCCAAGATATCGAGCAGGTGGTGTGGCACACCCCGCATCTCTTCTGCTGTCAGCTTGGCAGTGCCAATATCCATACCCCGGTAGAACTGCATGGAGTCAGCATTGACGCACTCCCCACCTAGTTCCAGAGCCAGCTCAATGGCCAGGTCACTCTTACCGCTACCGGTCGGGCCTACCACAGCAATCACGGGTAGCTGGCCGAAGTCGCAGTGCCCGCCCTGTTCTGCTGGACCGGGTCCAAGGTTGGTTTTCTGAACGGGCCTGTTCATGAGAGCGCTGATTTTTTAAAGGTGGGGAAACCCAAGGAAACCGGCGAACCGGGGACCTGGGTGGTCCCGGTACCGCAGGAATCGGCCTGAGCCCGGTCCCAGGCGTCCCCGGCGCGTGAACGGCGCACCGAATACTGCTCGGGGGCGGGGTCAGAAATCAGGTGAAAGGAACCGGCCTCGGTGATAGGCAGGGTAACCAGGTCACCGGGGCGGGGCAGCTGGCAGCCCTCAGGTACGGAAAAATGAACTAGGCGTTGGTCGCGGGCACGACCAGAAAGCCGGTTGGTCTGCTCAGCCTTACGGCCAGATTCAGCGGTCACCATCAGCTCAACGGTCTTACCCAGTTGCTTACGGTTCTCCTGGCCCGCGATCCGGTCCTGAAGAGCGGTCAGCCGCTCATAGCGTTCCTGCACCACGGCCTTGGGTACCTGGTCAGGCATAGTGGCAGCAGGAGTACCGGGGCGAATCGAATACTGGAAAGTAAAGGCAGAAGAGAACCGGGCCGCCTCTACCACGCGCAGAGTCTCCTGGAAGTCTTGCTCGGTCTCGCCGGGGAAGCCCACAATAATATCGGTGGTAATCACGGCCTCGGGGATGCGCTCGCGGACCTTGTCCAAAATCCCCAGGAACTTGGTGGACCGATAGGAGCGTTTCATGTCCTTAAGCACCTTATCGGAACCCGACTGAAGGGGCATGTGGAGCACCGGCATGACGTTCGGAGTCTCGGCCATCGCCTCGATGACGTCATCGGTAAACATGGCGGGGTGAGGTGAGGTAAAACGCACACGCTCTAGCCCCTCAATCTCACCGCAGGCACGCAGGAGTTTGGAGAAAGCCTGGCGGTCGCCAAAGCCCACACCGTAGGAGTTCACGTTTTGACCCAGCAGGGTAACTTCAATAGCACCGTCATCGACCAGTGCCTGAACCTCGGCTAGGATCTCGCCGGGGCGGCGATCTTTCTCTTTACCGCGCAGGGAGGGGACGATACAGAAAGTACAGGTGTTGTTACAGCCCACGGAGATTGAAACCCAGCCGGAGTAGACATGGTCGCGTTTGGTGGGCAGAGTGGAGGGGAAAACCTCAAGTGATTCGAGCAGCTCAGCCTGGGCCTCCTGGTTGTGACGAGCGCGTTCAAGCAGAGTAGGCAGGGAGCCAATGTTATGGGTGCCAAAGACAACATCAACCCAGGGAGCCTTCTTCAGAATGGTGTCCTGGTCTTTCTGCGCTAGGCAACCGCCCACCGCAATCTGCATCCCCTCGTTTTCGCGTTTGACGGGAGCTAACTGGCCCAGGTTGCCATAGAGCTTGTTATCGGCGTTCTCGCGGACAGCGCAGGTGTTAAACACCACCAGGTCGGGGGTGCTTCCCTCAGTGGCAGGAAGGTAGCCGCTGGCTTCGAGCAGACCGCTCATACGTTCGGAATCGTGCACGTTCATTTGGCAACCAAAAGTACGTACCTCGTAGGTACGGGTTTTGGTCTGTGCTTGGGGCTTTTCGGGGTTCACGTCAATACTCACTCCACTAGATTACTCGATAGGCCATAATGGGCACTATGTCAGCTCTGCCTTCCGCCTCATTCTTTTGGTCACTTGCTCAGCGCGCTTCGGCAGGTTATTGCCCGCAAGTGACCGAGCAGGACGTTAGTTCGCCCCGATTTCTGCAGCTTCTGGCTTGGCTCTTGAACCAGGCAAGCAAAGCCTTGGCTGCTTGCCCAACCCATGCCCAGATTCTCTCTGCCGGTATGCGTTCGGTAGTTATTAGGGTGCGGTTTAGCCCCGGCACGGTGGATCTGCCGGGGTTGGGTGAGGTGCCCAGCGTCATCCTCAAATACTTTCGGCGCAAAGACTCAGCTAGCAATTCTGGTGGCTTTGGGTATCTGAGGGAGAAGCATGGGTTGGGTGCACTGGATGCCCTGGTACCGGGCCTCTACACCCGTTTGTTGGCGGCCGACGATGCTAGCCGACTCTTGATTCTTGAAGACATTAAGAGCGATAGTTTTTCTTCCGTCAGCTTGGGTGAGCTTCTGCTGTCCTCCAGAGCGGATACCACGTCCCTGCAGGTACTGGATGCCTGGGCCTTTACGTGGGCTAACATTCTTGGCTCCCCGGCGCAGGCTACAGCCCAAGAATCCTTTGCTGAGGCTTTAGCAGAAGCTGATCCACAGGCTACTGCACCGGGGTCGATACCCTCACCCCAGCTTGCCTTTAAGGGGCTAGCTCTCCTAGCTAAAGCCAAGGGGGTAGCCCTAGATTCTGAGGAGTTCGAGCTGTGGCAGAAGCAGGTAGGGAGCATCATATCCCCAGAGCCAGGCGATGCTGTCTTGTCTTCGGGGGATTTTTCTCCGGCCAATTTACTCCTACCGAGCAGGGATTATCTGACGGGTTCGGGGAATAGCCGCGACCTATCAGCTAATCCTGTTTTTCCCTTGGTTCGCGCAGTTCGAGCAATTGATGCAGAGGGTAGTTGCATACACCACTGGGCACTACCGGTAGCAGAAATGATGCTAGGTTTCCCGTCATGGCCTAAGGGCCCAGTCAGCACGGCCTTGGCCGGGCACGAGAACTGGCAGCTAGCTACCCAAAAGTTTTATCGGTTAGTTGCCCCCTACCCCCACACCGACGTGTACCAGTCTCCGGCAGTGCGTTCAGCAGTACTGACGATTCAGGCAGTCCTAGCTGAGCAGTTGGCATAAGTAGTTTTTGACCGATTCCAAGCAGAGGCTGAAACACTGCTAGATATGCTCATCTTCCTATCTTTTGCCCACTTGTTTGCGGCCCTCCTGCTCTTCGTCCTGGGGCTTATCTCAGGCCAAGCGCTAAGACCTTCTTCCCCTAGCTATTCCCAGTAGTTGAAGCTGCCCTCTGTATTTGCCCCCATCTGTCGCGCATAATTCTCCACTTCTTCCCGAACCACCCCAAAAGCCAGACCTGCCGGGTAACCCTTACGGCCCAACATGGCCACCAGGCGGCGCATCACCCTATCCCGTTCCGCGCGGTCCGCCAGGTTCATAGAGGGCCGCAATTTCTTACGCACCAGCTCGTGCGCATCAGCCCGCTCATCCTCCTCGGTCCTGTGCTCTAAAGCAGTTTCTGCCTGCTCGCCCTCAATCCCTTTAGCTCTAAGCTCCCTACGGATAGCTGACCGCGACAACTTTTTAACCTTGCTCCGCGAGCGCACAAACATCTCAGCAAACTCGGCATCATTGATGAGGTTAACCGCCTCAAAACGGTTCAGAATATCCTCAATGACCTCTGCCGAAATTTCTTTCTCCGCCAGCTTGCCTTCGAGCATAGCCCGGGACTTAGGTGCCGCCGCTAGCTGGTTGAGCACAATGTTCTTGGCACGGCTAAATTCACTCTCCGGCTCAGCCTGCCCACGACCCCGGCCACCTGGCATAGGTGTGAGGCCCTGGACCAGCAGTTCAGCAGCACTCACCGGTTCATTAAGGCTAGAGCCTTCCCTAAAAAGCGGGATACTCCGTTTCCCGCTTGACCGCTTCTCTTGGACGTCCTCCTGGTGTGCACCGATTGCAGGGGCAAAGGGTGAGCGGGCCGCATAGCGGGCCGGTGGCTTACGGAAGCCCTTTTTCAATTGGGGATTCCGGCGGTGCCGGTACTTATCTAGCTCTTCTTGCCGGCCCTGCCTATTCACAGCCCTAGCTGTGTTGTCAGCTGAGTCAGCAGTATTCCCGGCGCCACCGGTGTAGGGAGTACCCTGCCCCTGCATAACAGACAGGTAACTATCGCCGGGGCGGTCTTCACTCAGCCCCTGCGCGGCGGGGTGCCAGGACGGGTATTCCTCGGGGCTCAGAAAATCTGTATCAGTCATTGGTCCTTGGGGCCTTCTTCTGCGGAAGAGAATACAAAGTTCTCTAGCTTAGGGGCAAGCTCTATCTATGCTGAAAGGCCGCTACCGCCGAGTTGGCGGTAGCGGCCTACCCTGGGAAAGTCAGGTTAGAAGTTCTCGGAGATATCGTCCAGAGGATCGACTGAAGTGCTGGGTTCTAGCTCTTCCGTCTCTTCTTCCTCAGCTTCAATGATGCCGAGCTTGACCATGGTCTTATACTTAATTTCTTCGGTCAGCTCGGGGTTATCCTTGAGGAAACGACGAACGTTTTCCTTACCCTGGCCTAGCTGGTCACCCTCGTAGGTGAACCAGGCGCCGGACTTCTTGACCACGTTGTGGTCAACAGCCAGGTCAAGGATTCCACCTTCAACCGAGATACCCTCACCGTAGAGAATATCGAATTCGGCCTGCTTAAAGGGCGGAGCCATCTTGTTCTTGACGACCTTGGCGCGGGTGCGGTTACCGATGGGGTTAGCGCCGTCCTTAAGAGTCTCAATACGGCGGATATCGATACGCACCGACGCATAGAACTTGAGCGCCTTACCACCGGTGGTGGTTTCGGGTGAACCGAAGAAAACACCGATCTTCTCGCGAAGCTGGTTGATAAAGATAGCGGTGGTGTTGGTAGAGGCCAGACGACCGGTAATCTTACGCAGAGCCTGGGACATCAGGCGAGCCTGCAGACCCACGTGGGAGTCACCCATTTCGCCTTCGATTTCAGCGCGGGGAACCAGGGCGGCTACGGAGTCAACCACAATGATGTCGATGGAGCCGGAGCCCACCAGCATGTCCATAATTTCCAGGGCTTGCTCACCGGTATCAGGCTGGGATACCAACAGGGCATCGGTGTCAACACCCAACTTGGCTGCGTATACCGGGTCCAGAGCGTGTTCAGCATCGATGAAGGCGGCAATGCCACCCTGCTTCTGAACGTTGGCAACCGCGTGCAAGGCAACCGTGGTCTTACCGGAAGACTCAGGGCCGTAGATTTCCACGACACGACCGCGAGGCAGTCCACCAATACCCAGGGCGGCGTCCAGGGCAAGCGCCCCGGTAGAAATAGTTTCAACCTTGGTGGCTTCCTTGTCACCCAGGCGCATCACTGAGCCCTTGCCGTAGTTCTTATCGATCTGGGCAAGAACAGCTTCAAGTGCCTTTTCGCGGCCTTCAGCCGGAACCTGACCTACGGACTGCATGCGAGTTTTCGCTGCCATACATCTTCCTCATTTCTTATCGCGGAGCCGGTTTTCCTTCTGGTCTCCACGGTAATACGGGTGGCTGACACTTTAGGGAATAGGCCGCAGATTCTTGTAAACCTGTGGATAATTCTTCTCTGCGCCGCCACACCACTGTTATCTGTACACAATAGTACACAAACTAGAACATATTTTCTATTAAGTACGAATAGTTTTCTATTGGGCTCCCTGCCACACCCAACTCCCCAGCTAGGGGGCAGGCGGTATGTCCGGGCCGAGCCTACGTGCTTCGGGGACGTCCTGTTCCCGGCAAATCGCGAGCCAGACGGTGCGCACATCGGCACCAGCCTCCAGAGCTTGCCCCGCAGTCAGGTCCCCAAAATCACCCGGAACTAAATTCCGCACCAGATGCCTGGCATAAGCTGTGCCAAACTCGTGGTCCATGGCGGCCCAGAATTCACTAAGTTTCATCCTATCCTCTTCCTGCTTGCAGATAGAAGGAGCCGGCTCCCCTTGTGAGGGACCCGGCTCCTTGTCGTACGCTCACTCCGTTTTATCGGGTCAGGAGAGGGCGTTCAACGGCAGGAATGTCTCGGCTTGAAGTAGCCGCGATTCCGTATTCACGCTTGAACTGCTCGGAGAATTCTGCGGGCACAGTATCGGGTACCGAGAAGCCTTCTTCAACAGCCATGCGGTGGGATACTTCGCCAAGCATAGCTGAGAGTGAGATGTTGAGAGCCTGGCAGATAGAGGCAAGAAGCTCAGATGAGGCTTCCTTCTGACCGCGTTCTACCTCACTGAGGTAGCCAAGGGAGACTCGCGCAGAGTGTGAAACTTCACGGAGGGTTCGCCCCTGTCGCTGGCGGACATCGCGCAGGACTTCGCCAATTGCGTGGCGGAGCAGAATAACTTTACCGGTGTCTTGGGCGGGGACAGTGTTCTCGGTCTGACCCACATCCTTCCAACGGACGACACCGTTCACGGATACGGGTTGCTTAGTCATTTTTATACCAATCTCCTGGTGATCGTGCTCCCGGTAGATCAGGAGCTGTGTACTTCAGCCTAACGTAATTGCTACGTGTTCGTCAGCTCAAGTTGAGAATAAGTCACGTAAGTTCACGTTTTATTCTTATGACATCTATCTAAACCTACAGTTCTGTGTTTTCATTCCCTGTTTGCTGAAAAATTCATCTGAAAATTTCCTGGAAATTCTGAGGAGGTAGTGTGCGAGCATCCTCAGTCCCCCCGCTAAAAATTATTCCCGATAGCTTCAGCCAGCAAAAGCAGTGCATGGTGAGCGGCCTGTACCCGAATCCCAGCCCGCCCCCCGGCGTAGTTCTTCTCGACGACACAGCCACCTGTGGGACCGTATACCGCCAGGTAGACCCGGCCAACAGGCTTACCGTCACATGGCTCCGGGCCAGCAGCACCCGTTGTGGCAACACCGTAGTCGGCACCGCAAACCCGGGCCGTCCCAGCGGCCATAGCTAGGGCAACATCGGCATCCACCGCACCGCGCTCAGCCAGAAGACCGACCGGAACCCCCAACACCTGAGCCTTAACCTCGGTAGCGTATGAGATAACGCCACCCCGGTAGACGGCAGAAGCACCGGGCACCGAACAGATGAACTGGCCCACCATGCCACCGGTCAAAGACTCAGCGGTTGCCAGCAGGCACCCCGACTCTGTTGCCACTGCAACGAGCTGGGCGGCGGCTTCCTCCAGGTGGAACTGAGCGTCAGGAGCTTGCATAACAGGAACCTACTTGCTCTGCTGGGCGTAATAGTCGCGGCGCAACCGCATAGCCTTCAGCACATAATCAATACCGGTAACTACAGTCACTAACACAACAGCGGCCATGAGCAGCCAGCCCGGCCAGAGTGCCCAGCTACCCAAAAGGCCCAGAGGCAGGATCATCAGCACCAGGGCAAGGGTCTGCAAAACGGTTTTGAGCTTACCTCCCTTAGAGGCGGCCATCACACCGTACTTGATAATGAACAGGCGCATCACGGTAATGCCCCACTCGCGCACCAGAATGACCAGGGTGACCCACCACCACAGCTCCCCCAGCATAGAAAAAACAACAAAGGCGGCACCGGTCAGAAGCTTATCGGCAATCGGGTCAGCAATCTTTCCGAAGCTGGTAATCAGCCCCCGCGAGCGGGCCAGGTGACCGTCAAGCCAGTCGGTAATCATAGCCAGGATAAAGATGACGACGGCCCACCAGCGCAGGCCCATATCGCTAGCACCGTAGACCCCACCGCCCAGCAGGGCCCAGACGAAGAGGGGAACCATAACAATACGCAGGGCCGTCAGGGCATTGGGTATGTTCCAGTTTGATACGGTACCGGGGTTATGCTCAGACATCGGTTCTCCTTAGAGTAGAGCGGGGGCCGGGGATCAAGGGGCTATCTGCCGGTCAGGTTCCAGGCGTCTTCGCTATCGGGTTCGTCCATGGTGTCGTAGTAGTCCACAGCTTCTGGGACTCCGTCGTTCATGTGAGCAACTGGGTCATTGCCGTAGGTATCATCAGTGGCCTCCACCGGGGGCTCTTGACCACGAATCTTTGCTAGGACGGTGGGCAGGTCATCGGGCTGAACCAGAACGTCACGGGCCTTGGACCCCTCGGAGGGGCCAACGACCTCGCGGGATTCGAGCAGGTCCATGAGGCGGCCAGCCTTAGCAAACCCCACACGGAGCTTACGCTGCAGCATGGAGGTTGAACCGAACTGGGTGTTCACCACTAGTTCAGCGGCCCGCAAGAGATCATCGAGGTCATCTCCAATGTCATCATCAATCTTCTTGGAGGGGGCAACAGCGATGACGTCCTCGCGGTAGATGGCGGGAGCCTGCTTCTTAACGTGCTCCACGACCTCGTGGATTTCGGACTCGCTCACCCAGGCGCCCTGAACACGCATGGGTTTGGAAGCACCCATGGGCAGGAAGAGGGCATCACCCTGGCCAATCAGTTTCTCGGCACCGGGCTGATCAAGGACCACGCGGGAGTCAGTCACCGATGAGGTCGCAAAAGCCATACGCGAAGGCACGTTAGCCTTAATCAGGCCGGTCACAACGTCCACCGATGGGCGCTGGGTTGCCAGTACCAGGTGGATACCGGCGGCACGAGCTAGCTGGGTGATACGCACAATAGATTCTTCAACATCGCGCGGGGCCACCAGCATGAGGTCAGCAAGCTCGTCCACAATGACCAGCAGGTAGGGGTAGGCCTTAATCTGGCGCTTAGAACCGGGATCTGGCTGAATCTTGCCGGCCTTGACCGCCTTGTTGAAATCATCAATGTGCTTGTAGCCGTAGTGGGCCAGGTCATCGTAGCGGGCGTCCATCTCACGCACAACCCACTGAAGGGCCTCGGCGGCCTTCTTGGGGTTGGTGATGATGGGCGTAATCAGGTGGGGCACGCCCTCGTAGGCGGTAAGTTCTACGCGCTTGGGGTCCACCATAATCAGGCGAACCTGATCGGGGGTGGAGCGCATCAGGATGGAGGTAATCATGGAGTTCACGAAGGAGGACTTACCGGCGCCGGTCGCACCAGCCACCAGCATGTGCGGCATCTTAGCCAGGTTGGCAATGACGAAGCCACCTTCAACGTCCTTACCAACGCCCATGACCATGGGGTGCTCGGTTGCGTGAGCCTTAGCCGAACGCAGGACATCACCCAGCACCACGATTTCGCGGTCGGTATTGGGAATCTCAATACCGATGGCGCTCTTGCCGGGAATGGGCGACAGGATACGCACATCGTCCGAAGCTACCGCGTAGGCAATGTTCTTGGACAGAGCGGTAACGCGTTCCACCTTGGTACCAGAGCCCAGCTCAATCTCGTAGCGGGTGACCGTGGGTCCACGGGAGAAGCCGGTGACTTCGGCATCGACCTTGAACTGATCCAGCACGTTGGTCAGGGCCTCGACGACCTGCTCATTGGCTTCGGACTTTTCCTTAGCGGGGGGGCCTGCTTCGAGCATGCTCTCGGTAGGCAGGGCGTAGGTACCGGTTGAGGACTCCACAACCAGTTCCCCACGTGGCTGTTCGGTTGTCTCTGCAACGGTGTGGTTCTGAATTTTAGCGGCGGGCCGTTCAAGGCGGGGCGCTGGGGTGTCCGCAGGCTTGGCAGGTGCTGAACCCTTGGCTGCGGCTCCAGTCAGGGCGGCACCGAGGGCAGAGCCGGTTGCAGAACCCGCAGCGGTAGGCCTAGCAGAAGGTCGAGGCACAGAAGGCGCACGAGGCGCTACGGGCTTCTGAGGGGTCGGGGCTTCCAGGGCAGCCGGTGCCTCATCGACAGGTTCTTCCCAGGCTTCAAGAGTCTTGGGAAGTTCTGCTTCTACCTCAGGTTCAGGCAAACGGCCATATTCAGCGGCCGCCCGCTGAGCCTGGTCCAGCCGCTGGGCAGGTGCATCGGAGGCACGATAACCGTCATCGGCCCAGGCGCCCTGGTCAAAGAGCTGGCCCTGCTTTTTAGCGGCCTTAGCAGCTGCCCGCTTTTCTTTCCGAGTCTGCTTGCGGGGTGCCTCAACATCAAAGGCTTCTTGTGGGTGAGCGCTGCCAGGGCGACCACCGGTGGCGGTGACACGCCCTACGGGAGTGGTATCGGTTTCAGGCTCAGAAAGAAGGGCGCTCTGGTAGGCCTCATCGCCCTCGTAACGGTCAAGCCTGGGGTCGGTATCGGGCCGCGCCCCAAAACCTAGCCAGCCCAGCAGCCCACCACGGCGTGCAGGACTAGGAGTATCAGCAACATCTTCGTATAGGTAGGAGCGGTCATGCTCCTCATCAAGCACCCGCGTCTCGACTTCATCCTGAGCACGAGCGCGAGATGGACGGCCTGCATCGCGGATAGAGCCGTTGGGTTTCTCCCCCAGGAGCACACTGAAAATGAAAACAAGCTTCGGCCAAACCTGACGCAGGGGCGTATCAGTAGCAACCAGTACACCGGCGCAGAAGACCAGTGCAATGACCAGCCACTCCAGCACAGAAATGCCACCTACAATACGGCTAGCGGGTGTACCGATGAGAACACCAATGGTTCCACCGCCACCCCAGAAGTCATCAAAGTTATTGGAAAAAGTGGGGTAACCAGCTACCTTGGCTCCCATCATTGAAGCCGAAACCGTCATGATAGTAAACCCGATAGCAATCCGGTTATTTTCCCTAACCTCCAGGGGATGACGGAAAATACGGATAGCAAAAATGAGGCAGAGAATGGGTATGAGCAGTGAGCCTTGACCAAAGAGCCCGCCCACAATGATGTGCCACAGGTGCAGAGGCCACTCGTACCAGGAGAGGGAAGCTGCGGTATCAACACGCCAGCCCCACCATTCCACACCGGCAGTCAGCAGACCGATAGCCAGGATAAAGAGGGCTCCCCCATCGCGGCGTTCGTGAAGTTCGATATCGGTGCGCAGGGCACCCATACGGCGGATAGCACCACCGATGATGAAGGCAAGAGCTTGCCAGGCACCCACAATAGCTCGAATGAAGATATTGCTTTCCTGAGCCGGTGCGGGGGCACCCTTTTTCCCTCGGCCTTTGGCTGAGCTTGAACGCCGTGAGGACGCCCTTGAGCCACTCCCGGTGGAGCGGGGAGCTGATTTACTCGATGCAGACTTTCGCGGAGCCATTCTTCTCAATACAAGTCGGTGACGGTGTGCAGTTCAGACGGTCGCTGGCACCGGGTGGTGGGCGACCGTAGTTCTTAACAGACTACAGCCACCGGCTCCCCCGTGCAGGGGTAAAGCCGGTGGCAGAGTCATCGTGAGGGTAGCTTCTCAGCATTGGGCTGAGCCACTCCCCCGCCCTGCCTGCCCTGGGTATAACCGAGGCGGGCAGATGCTTTAGCTGTTATCGGCCTCAGCGGTGTGGGTTTCGATGACCACAGGAACAATCATGGGCTTACGGCGCAGGCGGCGCGCAACCCAGGCCCCCACTGTGCGGCGGACAATCTGCTGCAGCTGGTGGGCGGTGTGAACCCGTTCGGGTGCCCGGTGCAGTGCATCTTCCAGGGCCGCAGTAATTTTGGGGGTGATGTCGTCAAAGACCGAGTCGTCTTCTGCGATACCGCGGGCGTGAATATCGGGGCCGGTCACAACACGTTTGGTGGCACGGTCAATCACGGTCACAATCGACACGAAGCCTTCTTCTCCCAGGACGCGGCGGTCTTTGAGGTCGTCTTCGGTCACATGGCCTACTGACTTACCATCAACGTAGACGTATTCACAGGGGACCTGGCCGACGATTTCGGCCATGCCGTCCTTGAGGTCAACAACGGTACCCGAGTCACAGATGAGAACGCGGTCGGGCTTGATGCCGGTTTCCACGGCCAGGTTACCGCTGGCAAGCAGGTGGCGAACTTCACCGTGAACGGGCATGACGTTCTTGGGCTCCAGAATGTTGTAACAGTAGAGCAGTTCGCCCGCTGCAGCGTGACCCGATACGTGGACCTTAGCATTGCCCTTGTGGACCACATTGGCTCCCAGCTTCATCAGGCCGTTAATCACGCGGTAAACAGAGGTTTCGTTACCGGGAATCAGTGAGGATGCCAAGATGATGGTGTCACCCTGCTCAACCTGAACCTTGTGGTCTCCGTTTGCCATACGGGACAGGGCTGCCATGGGTTCGCCCTGGGAACCGGTGCACATCATAACAATCTGGTCGGGGCGGTAGTCATCAACCTTTTTAAGGTCAACGAGCAGACCATCTGGCACCTTGAGGTAGCCCAGCTTCTCGGCGATGGTCATATTGCGGACCATTGAGCGGCCCACTAGGACCACCTTGCGGCCGCGTTCTGCCGCGGCATCCAGCACCTGCTGTACACGGTGGACATGCGAGGAGAAGGAGGCAACGATAACGCGCTTCTTGGCATCGCGCATGACGTTAGAGATAACGGGCCCGATGTTCTTCTCGGTGGGGGTGAAGCCGGGGACCTCAGCGTTAGTGGAGTCCGGTAGGAAGAGGTCAATGCCTTCTTCGCCCAGGCGGGCAAAGTGGCGCAGGTCGGTCAGGCGTCCGTCGAGGGGTAGCTGATCCATCTTGAAGTCACCGGTGTGCAGGGCCTTACCTGCCTGGGTACGGATAAAGACAGCCAGGGCGTCGGGAATGGAATGGTTAACCGCCACAAATTCACACTCGAAGGGGCCAAAGCGCTCAACCTGGCCTTCAAGGACTTCCATGGTGTAGGGCTTGATGCGGTGTTCCTGTAGCTTAGCTTCAACCAGTGCCAGGGTCAGCTGTGAGCCAACCAAGGGAATATCTGGGCGGCGACGCAAGAGATAGGGAACAGCGCCGATGTGGTCTTCGTGGCCGTGGGTCAGCACGAGTGCTACAACATCGTCCAGTCGGTCTTTGATGTAGTTCAGGTCAGGAAGAATCAGGTCAACGCCGGGCTGAGACTCTTCGGGGAAGAGCACGCCACAGTCAACGATGAGCAGTTTGCCGTTAATCTCGTAGACGGTCATGTTGCGGCCAACTTCGCCCAGGCCACCCAGGGGGACAACGCGGAGGGTGTCTTTCCTGAGTTTGGGGGGAAGGTGCGGACTGGTTACTGTTTGCATGTGTTCTCTTATCTGTCGATTTATTTTTTCTCAATACGGGCAAAGCGGGCCACCTCAAAATCGCATGATTTTGGGTGAACCCGCCGGACCCCGCAATAGGTCTTTACTTAAGGAGGGAGGAAGCGATAACGGAACCTTCAAGGTCTGCTCGCATGAGCGCCGCTTCGGCTTCAGTGGCTACCGCATGGGGTAGGCGCACGGTCTTGGTTTCAAGCAGGCCCTGCCACTGCAGAATCTGTTTGGCGGCAACGCACCCGGGTACGCGACTCATGGCCGCACGCACGATGGGGGCAAGGTCAAGGTGGATCTGCTGGGCGGTTGCTAGATCCCCGGCAAGGGCGGAGTCAATGAGCTTGCGGAAGAGTTCGGGGGCTAGGTGGCTGGTGACACCAACCAGGCCCACAGCGCCCATAGCAATCCAGGGCAGGGTCAGCCCGTCATCACCTGAGTAGTATTGCAGGTCAGTGGTTTCCATGACCTCGGTAGCGGCGGTGAAATCAGCCTTGGCATCCTTGACCGCAACGATATTCTCGTGGCTGGCCAGGGCACGGTATACCTCGGGGCTAATTGCGATACCCGCTCGACCGGGAATGTCGTAGAGCATGACGGGGGTTTTAACCGCGTCCGCCAGGGTGCGGAAGTGGGCTTCAAGGCCGGTCTGAGTGGGCTTGTTGTAGTAGGGGGTAACAACCAGTAGGCCATCTACGCCTACGGCCTCAGCGCGGGAGGCTAGGTGCAGGGTGTGGGCGGTGTCGTTAGAACCAACACCAGCAACAATCTTGGCGCGGTCCCCCACGGCCTCTTTGGCGATGCGGAAAACGCGTTCGTTTTCCTCATCGGTCATGGTGGAATATTCGCCGGTTGTGCCGCACACAATCAGGCCGTCGTGGCCACGGTCAACCAGGTTTTGAGCAAGCCCAGCGGTAGCGGGTTCGTCAATTTCGCCGTTTGCGGTAAAGGGGGTGACCATAGCGGTCAGGAGTCGCCCAAAGACGGGCTCGGTGGCTTTTACTGTGTGCGGTGAAGTCTCAGACATACTAATAAGGTTACCTTATTCTGGGGTTACGGGAGGGTGAGTTTACTTATTGCTGGAGTAGCCAAGCAAACTTTTAGACAGAGATACTGGCTACTGACCCGCCACGGTAGAGGCTAATAGCGGCTCGCATAGCCTTACGGGCTCGTTTACGGTCACCGGCTGCATCGTAAGCCAGCGATAGATTGAACCAGTGTGACCAGTCCTGCGGGTGATTCTCAACGGCCTGAGCGTAATCAGCGAACTGGGCATCGGCGGCGGCGCGTTCTATGCGACCTGAGTCGGTTCGCGGCAGGTTATCTTCCGGGAGCTTTCCCTCAGCAGCCATAAGCGAGGCAAGTTGCTGGGTGCGGGCCCCAAAGACAATTTCACGAACCATAGCCCAAGCCCCCAAGACAGGCAGAACGATCAGGGCTAGCCCTAAGGCTATACCCACCGGCCCAGCGCCCTGCATAAGGAGCACCCCGCGCTGGGCGGTCAGGGCAAGGTAGAGGCTCAGAGCCACTGTCACCAGTGAGGCAAAGATTCTTCCCCGGCCACCGGCGTCCACCGCAATAAAAACCGCGCAGAAAACACCGACAGCTAACAAGAAGAGCCGAGTTCCCAAAGGCAGGGGCAGAACCATAAGGGTCAGAACTGCTAGGACGATGGCTCCGGCCGTAAATAAGCGCAGTGAACCCATCGGGTTAGGTCAGATCCATGTAGCGGTCTAGCCCAAGGGCCAGACCGGGGTGGGAGGCAACCTGCCGAACACCCAGAAGGACACCGGGCATAAAGCTGGTGCGCTCAAAAGAATCGTGGCGGATCACCAGCTGCTGGCCAGGATCACCCAGCAGGATTTCCTGGTGTGCAGTCAGACCGCGCAGACGCACAGCGTGGACGTTAACGCCCTCTACACGGGCACCGCGTGAGCCGCCCTCATCGGTTTCTGTGGCGTCGGGTGACTGGCCCACACCGGCGGCTCTGCGAGCCTCAGCAATTTTCTTGGCGGTATGGACGGCAGTACCGGAGGGTGCATCAACCTTATTGGGGTGGTGCATCTCGATGACCTCAACGGACTCAAAGTACTTAGCCGCTTTAGCTGCAAACTCTGTTGCAAGAATCGAGCCGATAGCAAAGTTGGGGGCGATAAGCACACCAACCTGCGGGTGCTCAGCTAGCAGAGCCTCAAGGGAGGCCAGACGCCCCTCGGTCCAGCCGGTAGTACCCACAACAGCATGGATACCGTGCTCCACTGCGAAACGAACATTAGTCTCGGTAGCGGCAGGAACAGTCAGGTCAATCATGACTTCAGCGCCGTGCTCAAGGAGGAGATCCAGGGAATCATCTCGGCCCAGGGCAGCAACCAGATCCATATCCGCAGCGGTGTTCACCGCCTTAACAGCCTCAGCCCCCATGCGACCTGCGGCTCCCACCACAGCGACTTTCCATACCTTGCTCATGTGTTTCCCTCGTATCAGCTAGTAAACAGTGCGGGTAAGCCAGACACTACCCGCATATGACGCGTGGTGATGGCAGGCCATACGCTAACGAGTCACATCACTACTCTAGCCAACAGGACCAGGCTACGCACCCCAACCTGGGCAGACCCAGCGTATTCACCGCAACCAGGACAGGTAGAAAATACCGCAAGCTGCCAGCTGCTATTGCCTAACATACTCAAGCCACCAGGCACAGAAGCGACCAACACCTCTCCGGCTATAGCGTCAAAACCCCACCTAGCTCTTACACTAGATAGGGTGCCCTAGCACAGCTGACTATGACCCCCTAAGGACCCATGAAAGACGACCACGTTTTTTACTCCGATGTTCACCCACCCGAAGGCCAGGGTCATTTTGTCCTGCGCGGGTTGGACGGTATCCGTGCGCTCGCCGTCCTGCTGGTGGTTATCTACCATTTCTGGCCCCAGCACCTACCCGGTGGAATGATCGGTGTCGATATCTTCTTCGTCATTTCCGGCTACCTGATTACCGCGCTCCTACTGCGCGAAGGCGCCTACACCGGAAAAATGGATATTGTCTCCTTCTGGATCCGTCGCTTACGCCGCCTTGTCCCGGCTTTTGCTTGGCTCAGCCTGGTTGTGGGCGCGCTGGCACTACTCGTGGGAGGGGACGCTCAAGTCGGGCTAGGCCGCCAGATTCTGGGCGCTTTTACCTACTCATCTAACTGGCTATTGATCGGTGCCGGTAACGACTACTTTGTGCAGACCTCACCTGAGCTGATGACCAACTTCTGGTCGCTGGCTCTTGAAGAGCAGTTCTACTTCTTCTGGCCGGTCATTATGGTCTTCGTCTTCATGTTCACCGCCAAATGGTGGCAGCGGGCACTGGTTCCGGCAATTTTAGGTGTGCTCTCATTACTCACAGCACTGGTTCTCACTTTCATCGGTGCCTCCACAACCCGCCTCTACTACGGTACGGACACCCACCTCTACGGGCTGATGCTCGGCGTTCTTCTGGCCATGTTGGTGCCCTGGTCTATGTACCCGCCGGTTGACCCCCGCCTTTATGACCATGTTGGCTACGGCAACGGAATCTGGGGCTGGATCCGCCAGCTCATCGGATGGGCTTGCCTGGGGCTGGTCTTCCCCCTGGCCCTGGCTCTGACCGATCAGCGCCCAAGCCTGCTCATCCCCTGGGGCCTACTGGCAGGGTCTCTATTAGGTCTTGGCATGATTCAGGCGCTTCTACCCGATGTGCGCGGTGGCACCAGCAACCTCTTTAGAGGCTTACTTTCGCTCTACCCCCTCGTGTGGGTAGGTCAGCGTTCCTACGGCATCTACCTGTGGCACTGGCCGCTCATGGTCCTCGCCCACTACACCTTCGGTGCCGCACGCTCCCCCTGGGTAAACGGCGGAGTTCTTATGCTAACGCTGGTGATTGCGGGACTGTCCTACATTTATATTGAACAGCCGGTTCGTAAACTGGGTTTCCGCGGTGCAATTACAGCCTGGCTTTCCGCTATGTTCGTTCCCGGCCAGAGAACCCTGCCGCTGGCTTCAGCGGCGCTCACTGCGGTTGTACTCATTTGCACGGTTTTTGCAGTTCGCACAGCGCCAACTATGACCGAGGCCCAGGCTGTCGTCGCAGCAGGGGAAAACTACACCGCGTCAGAGAACCCATCACGGGCGCCCGAAGCCGCAGAAACCCAAGTAGCTGAGACCAGCGAAGAAAGCCACACCCCCAGCCCCTCCCCCAGCGAGACTGCAGATCTTCTACCGGCTACTGCTGAGGGCCAAAGCGTCACCATCGTTGGGGACTCAGTCACCTTGGCTTCTGCGGCTGCGCTCGGGCAGGCAATGCCACTTGCAAGGGTTAATGCCGAGGTCTCCCGCACCAGTTCAGCGGCCCTACCTCTCATCGAGCAAATGACCAAGGACAGCCAGACAGGCCAGGTACTGGTTCTTTCTGTGACCGCTAACTCAACATTCACACTGGAGCAACTGGAAACACTCAAAGCTACCGTTTCACCCGATGGCCAGCGAAAGATTGTGCTGGTAACAGGTCTGGGGCCAGCAAACCTCACCTGGATAGAGCCCTCCAACAAGGTCATCCGTGAATTTGCGCAGAAGAACCCCGACACCGTCTTTATTGCTGACTGGCAGGCCGCAGCAAGCGGACACCCGGAGTACCTTGTCTCTGATGGCGTACACCCCCAGGGACAGGGCCTCACGGTCTACGCCTCAACTGTTAAAGCGGCGGTAGCGCAAGCGGTTGCCGCCAACCGGCCCTAGTCCTCTGCCGTCCATCACCCTGACATTGCGGGTAAAGCTAAAGCCCCCCCCTGTTATCAGGGAGGGGCTTTGACCATTTGCTATTTCACAATGGTAGTGACCCATTCCTGCTTGGATAGGAAAGCCGCAAGCTCTTGAACCTCTTCGAGGGTAACAGATCGGATCCCCTCTAGGAGCTCGTCAAGGCTCCGGAATTGGCCTGAATCCAGTTCTGCACGACCCAGACGACTCATCCGGGACCCCGCGTCTTCGCTCCCCAGAATGGTTCCGCCACCCAGCTGCCCGAGCACCTTATCCAGCTCGTCCTGGGTGAGCCCGTCACGGACCAATTCATCAAAGGTTGAGCGCATGAGCTCACCTACCTGCTGGGTCTTAGCCGGTAGGCACCCGGCGTACATACCGAAGTAGCCCGCATCGGAGTAGGAGCCGCTAAAGGAGAAAGTGGAGTAGGCAAGGCCACGTTTTTCGCGGATTTCCTGGAAAAGGCGGGAGGACATTCCACCACCCAGGGCGCTATTGAGCACGCTCATCACATACCGGCGGTCATCACCAGCTACCAGTCCGGGGCAACCCATCACAATGTTGGTTTGCTCGAACCCTTTATCCAGGGTCCGCTCCCGAGCGCCCGGAACAATAACTGCCTGCTGGCGGGACCGGCGAGGTGCCGGGGCCTTCCCCTCGGTGAGGTCCCAGCCCCGGTTATCCAGTGATTCGAGAACTAGCTGAACGATATGTGAGTGGTTTAGGCTGCCCGCTGCAGAAATAACCAGCCTGTCCGGGGTGTAGAACTTCTTGTAGTGTTCCCATACCTTATCGCGGGCTACTTCTGTAATCTCCTGAGGGGTACCACCGATAGGCCGCCCCAGAGGGTTCTGCCCCATGAGCTGTTCAATAAAGGATTCAAAAGCAACGTCGGTGGGGTCATCTTGGTCCATAGCGATTTCTTCCAGGATGACACCGCGCTCCTGTTCCAAGAGCTCAGGGTCCAGTACCGCGCCAGTCACCATATCAGCGATAAGGTCGATTGCCATAGCGGTGTCGTCATCGAGCACACGCGCATAGTAGCAGGTGTGTTCTTTAGCGGTCAGCGCATTGGACTCACCACCTACGCGGTCAAAGGCATGGGCTATATCTAATGCTGTACGGCTGGGGGTACCCTTGAACAGAAGGTGTTCTAAGAAGTGCGTAGAACCCAGCATGCCGGGCTGTTCATCGCGGGAGCCAACGCCCACCCAAAAGCCAAGAGAAATACTGCGCTGGGAGGGCATACGTTCAGTAATCACGCGAACGCCACCGGGTAAGACGCTACGGCGAACCTCGTTACCGCCTTCCCCCACATAGATCAGACGACCATTCAGATAATCAAGCTCACCGGCGAGATCCGCCAGGGTGATGGGTAGTTCTATGGGCATAGTGCGCTTTCTATAGATCAGACATATCCAGGCATATACCTTACCGGAGCAAACACAAAACCTAGTGCTGTGACTTGACGGGCTAGGTACACAAGGGCAGTCATCAAGGATAGTAATATGGCAAGGTATATTCGCAGAACTACTGACTGAGGCCCTACCCAAGCCCTAGGAAACTGAAGTCAGCCCCTAAAGGAAGATAAAGCAAGCCCCTGACAAGGCATACTTGTTCAAACAGCATGTGATGAGTCAAGGTTTTGCTGGCAGGGCCAATCTCCGCGATTGCACGGTTTCAACCATTTGACTTATAATGAGGGAAACTCATCGAGTGATGAGTTTCCCTCTTTATTCTTTAGCGACAGGGCATCGACCTAAGTCAAAATCCTGCTTTTAGCCTTCAGTGGCTTCGCTGTCTTCTTCCGCAACAACCGGAATCAGTGACAGCTTGCCACGGTCGTCAATCTTGGCGATCTCAACCTGAACCTTCTGCCCTACACCGACGACATCTTCAACGTCGTCAACGCGCTTGCCATCATTGAGCTTACGAAGCTCGCTAATGTGAAGCAGGCCGTCCTTGCCGGGGGTCAAAGATACGAAAGCGCCGAAGGCAGTTGTCTTCACAACGGTACCCAGGTAGCGTTCGCCAATCTCAGGAACCTGAGGATTAGCAATCGCATTGATAGCTGCGCGAGCTGCTTCCGCGGACGGGCCATCGGTTGCACCGATGTAGACGGTGCCGTCATCTTCGATAGAGATGTCGGTCCCGGTCTCTTCCTGGATCTGGTTGATCATCTTGCCCTTGGGCCCGATGACCTCACCAATCTTGGCAACGGGAACCTTCACCGAAATCACGCGGGGCGCAAAGTCGCTCATCTCGTCGGGAGCGTCAATGGCGGCATTGATAACTTCCAAGATGTGCAGGCGTGCTTCGCGTGCCTGGGTCAGGGCACCGGCCAGAACCGAGGCGGGAATACCGTCCAGCTTGGTATCAAGCTGGATAGCAGTCACGAACTCACTGGTACCCGCTACCTTGAAGTCCATATCTCCCAGTGCATCTTCTGCACCGAGGATATCGGTGAGAGCTGCATAGCGAGTTTCACCGTTGACCTCATCGGAGACAAGGCCCATAGCGATACCCGCTACAGGTGCACGCAGGGGCACACCTGCGTTGAGCAGGGAAAGGGTTGAAGCGCAAACTGAGCCCATGGAGGTTGAACCATTGGAGCCCAAGGCTTCTGACACCTGGCGGATTGCGTAGGGAAAATCCTCGCGGTCCGGAAGGACCGGAGTGATGGCACGCTCGGCCAGGGCACCGTGACCGATTTCGCGTCGTTTGGGGGAACCAACGCGACCGGTTTCACCTGTGGAATAGGGTGGGAAGTTGTAGTGGTGGATGTAGCGCTTGGACTTGACCGGGTAGAGTGAGTCCAGCTGCTGTTCCATTTTAAGCATATTTAGCGTAGTCACACCCATAATTTGGGTTTCACCACGCTCGAAAATTGCTGAGCCGTGCACG